>JAUSKG010000022.1 GCA_030647005.1 bacterium | reverse complement strand
GGGATTCGTGGAGGAGGGGGTTCAGGGTGTCTTTCCAGGATTCGTACGGGAGGTGATTTTCTGGGGTTTCGGATTCGGGGATCTCTCCAGTGCGGTATGCGTCCGCGAGCGTGTTGACGAGCGTGACGAGCTCCGTGAGGGAGATGATGCTTGGTTTGTTCTTGGGGACGATGTCCTTGAGGGAGGCGACGGCGGTTTCCACCTCATCAATGTTCGTGAGGGGTCCTTGGTATCCGAGGGAGCGGAAGTGGTCTCGGATTTGCTGTTCGAGGTTGCGGACGTAGGAACGGACCTCACGAGGGAGGTTGTCCTTGGCGATATGGGAGCGGGGGGATTCGGAGGGGGAGGGGGGGTGTTCGGGCATAATGTATCTTCTCTCTCCGCAGCTGGCGCGTGAGCGTCAAAGATTGTAGCGGAGATCTTTAGACCTCCATTCGGATGGTGTGGGCGACTTTGGTGGCGGGAGAGGATGGAGACCTGAAGGTCTCCGCTACGGGGAGGCACCTCTCATGCTTCATGATACCGCATTCTCGTGCTCCAACATGAAACGGCCGAGCGGGTGCTCGGCCGTTTCATGTGCGCGTGGGGGTTACGACTCCTGGTGTGTGTCGTCGTCGCTCGGCTCCTCCGGCTCGTCGGTATCCGTCGCGGTTGGAGGTGGGGTACTCCGTTTCGTCGGCGCGATGCGCCAGGCGTGCGGGTGTTCGTCGAACATCGCCTCAAATTCCTCCTGTTCGATGGTCTCCTGTGCGAGGAGCTTCTGGGCGATGGCGTCGAGCTTGTCGCGGCGCGTGTTCACGATCGTCGCGGCACGCTCGCGGGCCTCGGCGAGGAGCCGGTCCACCTCGTCGTCAATCACCTCGGCGACTTTCTCTGAGTAGTCGCGCTGCTCGTGGATCTCACGTCCGAGGAAGATCATTTCGTCGTGTTCGCCGAACGTGCGCGGGCCGAGCGCGTCGCTCATGCCGTATTCGGTGACGATGCGGCGGGCGAGCCGCGTGGCCTGGCGGAGGTCGCTCGAGGGGCCGGTGGTGAGCGCCGCGTCACCGAAGATCGCGCGCTCGGTTGCGAACCCGCCGAGCATGACCGCGAGGTCGTCGAGGAACTCCGCGCGCGTGCGGTAGTGCTTGTCCTCGAGCGGTAGCTTGAGCGTGTAGCCGCCCGCCATGCCGCGCGAGATGATGGAGACCTTGCGCACGGGGTCGGCGTGCGTGAGCTCGTGTGCAACGAGCGCGTGGCCTGCTTCGTGGTACGCGGTAATTTTGCGTTCCTGATCGGAGAACACGCGACTCCTGCGCGCGGGACCGAGGAGCACCTTCTCGATCGCCTCGACGAACTCATCCATCGCGATGCTCTTCCGGTTCCGTCGTGCGGCGAGCAGTGCCGCCTCGTTCGCGATGTTCTCGAGATCTGCGCCGGAGAACCCAGGCGTGCGCTCGGCGATCTTCCGGAGGCGGACGTTGCGCGCGAGGGGCTTGCTCGTGGTGTGCACCTTGAGGATGGCCTCGCGGTCCTTGATGTCCGGAAGATCGAGGACAATGCGTCGGTCGAAGCGGCCCGGGCGGAGGAGCGCGGGGTCGAGGACATCGGGGCGGTTCGTCGCCGCGATAACGATGACGCCGCTATTCGGGTCAAAGCCGTCCATCTCGACGAGGATTTGGTTGAGCGTCTGCTCGCGCTCGTCGTGGCCGCCGCCGAGGCCGGTGCCGCGTTGGCGTCCGACCGCATCAATCTCATCCACGAAGACGATGCACGGCGCGATTTTCTTCGCGCGCTGGAAGAGGTTGCGCACCCGCGACGCGCCGACCCCGACGAACATTTCGACGAACTCCGATGCGGACATGTGGAGGAACGGTACCGACGCCTCGCCGGCGACTGCGCGCGCGAGGAGCGTCTTGCCGGTGCCGGGCGGGCCCATGAGGAGGACACCCTTTGGGATTTTCGCGCCGAGTGCCACGAATTTTTTCGGGTGTTGGAGGAATTCTACGATTTCCTCGAGCTCTTCCTTCGCCTCCTGTGCGCCAGCGACGTCACGGAATGTCGTTGCGGACTTTGCATCCTTGGTTGCCTCGCGCACGCGCGCCTGGCCGAACATCATCGCGCGGCTGTTCGCGCCCTGGACTTGGCGCATCATGAAGAAGATGAACCCGCCGATGAGGAGGAACGGGATGAGGAACGGGAGGAGCACCTGTGCCCAGTATGCGAAACCGCTCTCCTCCACCACCTCGATGGCGACGTTCGCGTACGTCTCCGGCGTGAGACCGTAGTGCTGGAGGAGCTCGGGGACGGACGTGCCGGGTTCCTTGCGAACCGTCGCGGTGCTCCCGTCACGCATGGTGACGGTGAGTTTCGTACCCTGGATACCAATGCGCTCCACCTCGCCGGTGCGCACGCGCGTCGCGAGCGTCGTGAGGTCGAACTGCTCCGGCTTTGCGATCGGCACGTTGTACAAGCTGAAGAGTGCCGCGACGATGAGGAAGGTGACGAGGATGGCGATCGATTGCTTCGTGGGTTGGGGCCTGCGGGCCATAGGAGAATAGGGGACAAGAGACGAAGAATACGCACGGTGATTCCATCGTACCGTGTTTGGTCGCTCTGCGAAACATCGGCGGGCGTGGAGGAGTACCACATGAGCCCCGAATGGTTCGGGGCTCATGGGCGGAGTGCGTTCTGTTTACTTGCGTTCCTCGGTTTCCTCCGGTGGCTCTTTCGCTTCCGGTTCTGACGCTTGCGGCTTGCGGCTGTCGGCTTGCGACTTGAGCGACAGCCCAAGCCGGTGCTCCTTGGGATCGAGCGAGATGACCGTCCACTCGCGCTCCTCGCCGATGGCGGCGACGGCATCCGGTCGGGCCGGTGGCGGGTCGCCGAGCTCGGAGATGTGTGCGAGCCCGTGGATTTCGGGATCGAGTTCCACGAACAACCCGAATGGTTGCGCCTTCACCACCTTCCCGCGGATTTGCTGGCCAATGTGGTAGCGCTGTGCGGCAGCAACCCACGGGTCCTCGGTCATGCGCTTCCGCGAGAGGAAGATTTTGGATCCCTCGATGTTGATGATCTGCACCTCGACGCGGTCGCCGATGGCGAGGACGTCGCGCGGGTGATCCACGCGCTGCCAGGAGAGTTCGGAGATGTGGACGAGCCCCTCGAGGTGGTCGCTCCCTTCACCAACCGGTGCACTGTTGCCATCTTCCGGAATGGGGAAGCGCACGAATGCGCCGAAGTCCGCGAGCGCGGTCACCTGGCCGGTGATGCGATCGCCAACCTTGTACTGTGCGAGGACTTGGGACTGCGTCTCCTCCCACGCGGCTTTCTCCGAGACGATGAGCTTCTCGTCGGTCGGCTGTACATCAATGACCTTCACGTCGAAGCCCTTCCCGATGAACGATCGAAGTTTTTCAAGAATTTTCTGCTTGTCGCCGCCTGAGACGCGCGGGTAGTTCCCCGGCGAGAGCTGCGAGACGGGGAGGAACCCCTGGACGTTCCCGAGCTGTACGATGAGTCCACCCTTGTTGGCATCGAGGACGCGCACCGATGTCACCGTTCCGGCGCGGCGGAGATCATCGAGCGCGCCCCACGCCTTTTGGTGGCCGGCGGAACGGAAGGAGAGTTCGACAAAGCCGCGCTCGTTTTCGAGGTCAACGACTGTTGCCTCCACGCTATCGCCCAGATGGAGGTTCGCGGTCATGCCGGAGGGATCGTGGAGCTCCGGTCCGCGGACGAGACCGGTGCGGTAGCCCGTGATGTCCACCTTGATCTCATTGCGGCCGATACCAACGATCGTGCCAGACACGAGCTGGCCGGTTTTTGGAATACGGAGGTACTCCTTATCTGCGAGGAGTTCCCGGAGTACGCTGCCGGCCTCCGTCGGGGCCGCGCCGTTTGTTGGAGCGATTGCGGTGTGCATAGAAACATCGAACGATGAGCCCATCTCCTATGCGGGAGACAGAGCCGCACCCCAAAGAGGGGTGCAGTGAATACTGGAATCATCCTAGCAGGGCGCTCCGGTGTTGGCAAGCGGCGGTAGATAGGAGTGGGTGTGTATACCGTGGAGGTGCGTCGTGCGGTATACTGCTCTCGTGAGGACATCATTCACACGCTTCGTGTGCCTCCAGCTATTCAGCAACTCTTTCGTTTCATGCGATACGCCATAGGCATCATGCTTTTCCTCGTTGTGCTCGCGACAGCGGGTGTGTTCCTCGGTACGCCGCAGCGAGCGGCAACGGACGTCGCGCCCACACTGTCGGGCGGTACGATCGCGAGTGGAGACCGCGGCGTCTCCACCACGCAGACGATCACCTTTGAGGATGCGAACGCGCTCCTCGCAACGTCCGCCGTGCAGACGACGTGGCGGTCGGAGCAGGGGATGTCGAATGGATTCAGTGATGTCGCGTTCACGTCGAGCACGTCGGGGTACGCCGTGGGGGGAAAAAACCACTTCATGTCCACGATTGATGGTGGGGTGACGTGGACGCACGTCGTGCTCAGTGGGGCATCTGTGGACATTGACGGCATCTCTTTTGCTGATGCGAACACTGGGTGGATCGTCGGTGCGAGCGGCACGATCTACAAGACGACGGACGGTCTCGCGTGGACTGCGCAGACGAGCGGCACCGCGCAGAACATCCTTGACGTGTACGCCGTGAGCGCGACGACCGTGTACGCGGTAGGGGTGAGCGGCACGATTATCGGAACCACGGACGGCGGGACGACGTGGACCGCACAGACGAGCGGCACCGCGAACGATCTCTGGGGTATCCACTGCACTTCCACAACAGCGTGCGTGGCCGTCGGTGCGAGCGGGACCATTCTCACGACAGCGAACGGTGGCGGTACATGGACGACGCGCACGAGCGGGGTCGCCGTCCTACTCTATGAGGTCGCGTGTACGGGGAGCACCTGCGCGGCGATTGGAGATACCGGTACGATCATCCGATCAACGGATTCCGGCGCGACGTGGACATCGGTGACGAGCGGGACGGCAAACGCCCTCTACGGCATCGCGTTCGGCAGTGCCACCACGGGGTGGGCGTTCGGCAACAACGGAACCATCCTCAAAACAGCAGATGCCGGCGCCACGTGGACCGCACAGACGAGCGGGGCCACGACGTACCTCGCTGCCGCCTTCGCACTCGATGCGACGACGGTGTGGGTGTCGGGTGGGGCATTATTCACGACGGCGAACGGAGGAACCACCTGGACTGCGAACCGGGGTTTCGACGTTGATGAAAACATCCAAAGCTACAATATCCATGAGATCTCGTTCGCTGATGCCGATACCGGCTGGCTCGCGAGCGGAACGAGCGATACCGTTGGCGGTGGCATCGCGAAGACAACGAACGGCGGCGCACTCTGGACATCCCAACTCAGCGGTCTCGATGATGCATTTGAGGGGATTGACTGCCCGAGCACGACGTTCTGTGCGGCCGTTGGGCGCAGTGGCATCATCTACACGACGACGGACGGCACAACGTGGACGCTGCGGACGAGCGGCATCGCGACGGACCTCCTTGATGTGGAGTGTCCGAGCGTTGGGACGTGCTACGCGTTCGGCACGGCTGGTGCCATCCTCAAGACGACGAACTCCGGCGCGACGTGGACCGCGCAAACCGGTGTTGATGCGGGTGTAGAGTACAAGGACGCGTCGTGCCTGGACGCGAGTACATGCACCGCCGTCGGAGGATTCTCCGGTGTCATTCACACGGACAATGGCGGCACAACGTGGACGAGCTGGAATCTCAGCGTCAACACGACGCAGTATGGTATCCACTGTCCCAGCGCAACAACGTGTTGGGTTGTGGGGAGCGGTGGAGTGATTTATCGGACGACGAATAGCGGTGCGAGCTGGACGACGGTGACGAGCGGTACGAGCAACGACCTCAACGACGTGTATTTCCCGACGGCAAACGAGGGATGGGCGGTTGGTCAAGAATCCACGATTCTTTCCACGACGAACGGCGGAACAACGTGGACCTCGGCAACCGTTGCGCCGAGTGCAGGGCTGCCGCAATTCCTCACCACGATTGAGGGTTTTGGCGCGGCGAATGTCTGGGCTGCTCCGCGTACTTCGGCCGTGATCATTCGACCGGCACCGAACATGGTGCTCCAGCGGAACTCCGGCAATACGCAGGGTGGGGCCGCTGCGGGCGCGAACCTCTGCACGGCGGTGACGGTTTCGAGCTCTGCGAAGCAGATCACCTGCGAGAATGGCACACTCATTGATAAGACGTGGTACACCCTGACCGGTGAGAGTGGGGCCGGCGGCATCCTCGCGGCGGACGGCACGGCGATGAGCGCGGATGTCACGCGTGCTTTCTACGTGGAGAACAGCCAGAGCGGCGGTACCGATACGACGCCGCCGGACCCGCCGACGAATGCAAAGCTCGTGGTCTCGAATTTTGGCGACGTGAGTGTCCTTTCCGGGACAACGTCCATTCCGGCAACACTCACGTTCACCTGGACCGATCCCACGGCGACGGACTACAGCCATGTGCGGTTCGTCGAGTACATCGGCGAGCGTGGTGCTGAGCTTGGAAATGCCAGCGGTACCTTCACGCGCACGTTCACGCTCGTCAATGGGACCGAGTACCGCTACATCATGCAGGCCGTGGACAGCTCGGGGAACCGTTCGTCGGATGTCTCGTTCGTCCTCCGGCTCCCGACCGAGGATCCCGGCCCCGGGACGTTTACCATAACCGTTCGTGCCGGCCAGCAGCAGGTGAACACGCTCGTCCCGCCACCCGGCACCGAGCCGGAGGTGCCGACGGAGCCAGAGGAGCCAACCGAGCCGCCAACAACGACGGAACCGGAGGAGCCCACCGAGCCCGTGCCCCCGCAACCCGTGGGGTCCATTCCCGCACCCACGATTACCGATTCGGGGAGCGGTCAGGGTGTCGTCTCGATCATGTGGGAGAATGCTCCGGAGGTTGCGGTGGCAGAGACGAGAATCTATCGCGTCGTGGGCGGCCAGCTCGAGCGTCGCGGCACGATTGTGCCGCCGCAGACCATGTTCGAGGATCAGGATGTTGTGGTCGGCGGGGCGTACCAGTATGCAATTCGGACGATTGCAGTGGATGGCCGCCAGTCGTCGCTCGTGCGCGCGGGGTTCATCGTGCGCGGCGCGGCGGATGAGCTGGACAGTATCCTGACGATAGCGGACGCAGTCGTCGCGGTCGTCCATATGGCACCATGTGGCGGATTCTCGATCGCAGAAGCGAAGTGGGTCGCGGAGTCCTTCAAGGATGCAACGGGCAGACCTCCAACGCTCACGCCGAGTGATCTCGAGTTCATCTGCGCGCTCAAGATTGATCCGCTTGATCCCAAGATTTTCGCGGCGCAGTTTCCCGGGTTACGAAATACGGCGAACGAGAAGTTTGCACACGATCAGTTTGTCGCGTTTTTTGGGCGCGAGCCGGGCATGGGTGCAAACGGGAGCCCGCTCGCACTCGACCTCGCGCGGCGTGACATGCTCGCGGTTGAGTTCCTTGCGTACAAGCCAAAACTTGCTACAACGACTGTGAATATCGTACGTGAGCGTGTGTGCATGCGGCGATTCCTCCAGCGCGCGCTGCCGGTGCTCGACATGGTGACACACACGCTCATGGAGAAACCCATCGGCGCACCGCCGGACAGCTTTGATGACTTCTTGTACGTGCACGCCTGTTCCTACTCCGGTGCACTCCTCCCCTGACGAACGCACCCCCTCCCGTACTGGGAGGGGGGTTCGTTCATGCGGGTCGCGCTTGTCAATCCTTCTGCCCGTCGCTATCCTGGAAGGTGTACGGTGGGTCTCCTCACCGGCATGGTGTGCGTCCTCCCTATGATCATCCAGTACCACGGCGATGCATGCGTGCGGCTCTCTGGGAAGCACGGCGGAAGCGATTTCACGGTGCTCATGGATCCGTACGATGCGAAGGAGACCGGTCTCCGGGTTCTGCGCCCCTCGAGCGTGGATGTCGTGCTCTCGACGACCGGCGTGGTTCCGAGTTTTGGCGAGGGGCCGTTCATCATCACGGGCCCCGGGGAGTACGACGTGCGCGGGGTGAGCATCATCGGCATCCCATTCCATGGGAAGACCATCTACCGCATCGCTGCGGAGGACCTCACGATCGTCCACCTCGGATTCGTCGCAGCATCCCCGGACAGTTTGCTCATCGAGCAGCTCGGTGACGTGGATATTGTTTTTGTGCCGGTCGGCGGGAACGGCGTGCTCACCGCTTCGGGGGCCGCCGAGGTCATCGAGCGCATGGAGCCGCGCGTCGTCGTGCCGATCCAGTACGCGGTACCAGAATCGAACCTCCCGTACGATCGCGCGACGGCGTTCGTGAAGGAGATGGGGTGCAACGAGCGTGATGCCGAGGACAAGCTCAAGGTGGTGAAGCGCGACCTCCCGACGGACGAGCGTTGGGTGCGGCTCCTTGAGGTGAGCTGAGCGTCGGATGACGTGCATGTCCCCTCGCATCAAGCTCACGGTTGCCGTCACGCTCATCGCGAGCGCGATCGCAGGGGCATGGCTCGTACTCTTCCGTCGGCAAGTGCTCGTGCACATGCCTGCAGAGGCGCGCGGTCCGTCGCTCTCCGAGCTCTCGCAGGATTTTAATACACAGTTCTCGGAGTACCAGGCGCAGCTCGATCGCATACGCGATGGGGAGCCCGAGGCACCCCCTGCGTCCGTTGATGCAGACGTGGCACCTGAGGACATGCGAACGCCACAGACCCCCTGAGCAATCACCCGCGTATGGCAAAGCAGCACCCAAAGAAGAAACACCTCCTGAAGCGACGCAATGCTTCGGCGACGGACAGCGCGGCAGCGCACGACGATGGCGGTCGCAAAGCGCGGCCGCTCGGCGGCGTGGAACTCATGCCGATTGTTGAGGAGATGGAGCGTTCGTACCTCGACTACGCGATGTCCGTCATCGTCGCGCGCGCGCTGCCGGATGTCCGCGATGGATTGAAGCCCGTCCACCGGCGTATCCTCTACGCGATGTGGCAGATGGGACTCCGGCCCACCGCGAAGTTCCGCAAGTCCGCGACGATCGTCGGAGAGGTGCTCGGCAACTACCACCCGCACGGCGACAGCGCGGTGTACGACGCGCTCGTCCGCATGGCGCAGCACTGGTCCCTCCGCGAGATGCTCGTCCGCGGCCAGGGGAACTTTGGCTCCATGGACGGTGACCCCGCCGCGGCCTACCGCTACACCGAAGCCAAGCTCATGCCGATTGCGGAGGAGCTCCTCCGCGATATCGAGCGGGACACCGTGGAGTTCATACCGAACTACGACGGATCCAAGCAGGAGCCCACCGTCCTCCCCGCGCTCCTCCCGAACCTCCTCGTGAACGGCACCGTCGGTATCGCCGTCGGCATGGCGACCTCCATCCCGCCGCATAATCTCGGCGAGGTGTGCGATGCGATCGTGTACCTCATTGACCACGAGGATGCATCGGTTGATGACCTCCTCCAGTTCATCAAGGGTCCGGACTTCCCCACGGGCGCGACGATTTTCGACGCGAAGGAGATCACGCAGGCCTACGCGACGGGCAGGGGCTCCATCGTCGCGCGCGCCGATGCGGAGATCGTCGAGGATGGTAAGGGGACGAAGATCATCGTCACCTCACTCCCGTACGCGGTGAACAAGGCATCGCTCATCGAGAAGATCGCGATGCTCGTGACACAGAAGAAGGTGGAGGGCATCCGCGACCTTCGCGACGAGTCGTCGAAGGGCGACGTGCGCATCGTCATCGAGCTCAAGCGCGACGCGTACCCGAAGAAGGTGCTCAACAAGCTCTACCACGCAACGCAGCTCCAGGATTCGTTCCACGTGAACATGCTCGCGATTGTGGACGGCATCCAGCCGCGCGTCCTCAATCTCAAGGGCATCCTTGAGGAATACCTCAAACATCGTCGCGATATCGTGCGACGACGAACGCAGTACGATCTCACCCGCGCCCGTGAGCGCGCGCATATCCTCGAGGGGTTGAAGCTCGCCATGCTCAAGATTGACCAGGTCATCGAGACGATCAAGAAGTCCAAGGATCGTGAGGTTGCGCGGGAGAATCTCATCAAACAGTTCAAGCTCTCCGAGGCGCAGGCGAATGCGATCCTCGACATGCGTCTCGCACAGCTCGCGAACCTCGAGCGCATCAAGGTGGAGCAGGAGCTCAAGGACAAGCTCGCGCTCATCGCGGAGCTCGAGGCGATTCTGAAGTCCGAAGCGCGGATGCTCCGGGTGATTCGGGAGGAAGTGGTCGCGCACCGTACGCAGTACGCGACACCGCGTAAGACGCAGGTGCGTGCGCAGGGGCTCAAGGATTTCCGGCAGGAGGATCTCATCCCGAATGTCCCCGCGATCGTCATGGTGACGAAGGGCGGCTACATCAAGCGCGTGGCACCGGATACGTTCAAGACCCAGGGACGCGGTGGTAAGGGGGTCATCGGGCTCACGTCCAAGAAGGAGGAGGACTTCGTTGAGCACCTCTTTGCGACCGAGACGCACGCGGACGTCCTCTTCTTCACGACGCGCGGGCGTGTGTTCCAGCTCAAGGCATACGATATTCCTGAGGGCACGCGGACATCGAAGGGCCAGTCCATCGTCAACTTCCTCAACTTGTCGCCGGCGGAAGGTGTCTCCGCGATTCTCCCGCTGTCCGACTTGTCGAAAGACGAGCAGTTCCTCGTCATGGTGACGGCGCAGGGTGCGATCAAGAAGGTGGAGCTCGATGCGTTCAAGAACATGCGCTCGAGCGGGCTCATCGCAATCAAGCTGCGCGGTGATGACCTTCTCAAGTATGTGAAACCGTCCACCGGCAAGGATGAGATCATGCTCATCTCCCGCGAGGGGCAGGCGATCCGGTTCCGCGAGAAGGACGTGCGGGCGATGGGGCGCATTGCGTCGGGCGTGCGCGGCATGAAGCTCGCGAAGAAGGGCGATGCCATCGTGGGGATGGATGTCATCGGCAAGGGGTGCCAGGGGGACTCCTGCGAGGTGCTCGTCATCATGGATCAGGGATTTGGCAAGCGAACGGCACTCAGCCAGTACCGCATCCAGGGTCGCGGCGGCTCCGGCATCAAGACGGCCGAGCTCACCGCGAAAACCGGCAAGATCGTCACCGGCTACGCCCTCAATGCGAAGGTGCCGCCGGAGGATCTCATCGTCATGTCAAAGAACGGGCAGGTCATTCGCCTCCCGTACAAGGAGGTGCGCGTCACCGGTCGCGCCGCCCAGGGCGTCCGCGTCATGCGCTTCAAGCAGGACGCCGACGTCGTCGCGAGCGTCGCGTACGTGTGAGGATCGTGGGGGGGGGAGAAGTGGGGCTGTCTCAGACACGCATGAACGAACGGGCGGGGTTTACCCCCGCCCGTTCGTATGGAGGGACATCCTCAGCGAAAGCGCATCCGTCTCGAAGCGCAAAGCTACGCAATGGGAGCGTGCTCCGTCACGATCGGCATCCACGAGCGCAGCGCAGCATTCCAAGACCATGCGCTCGCGGGGATTGCCGTCCGCGCGATTGGCGATGCAGCGGTGGACGCAGGAGTGGTCGTTCATGCGTACTGCGTCATGCCGGACCACGTGCATGTGCTGCTTGAAGTACGGGAGGGGGTAAACCCCTCCCCTACGAATCCTGATGAGGCGTTCCCCGCTCATCATGGGGGTGGGGTTTCTTCTCGTCCGTTGGTGGAGGCACAGCCACCGATGATCGCGTTCATCCGCCTCCTCAAGGGGAGAACCATTGCAGGAGCACGACGTCAACATCTCGTACATCATTCGTTTTGGCAGCGTAGCTTCTATGATTATTTTCTTCGTCACGGAGAAACGATCGAAGTCGTAACGCGGTACATCCTCAATAATCCGGTTCGTGGTCAGCTTGTTGCACGTTGGGACCAGTGGCCGTGGAGCGGGTCATTGGTCCTTTCTCATGAGGATCTCGTTGCAGTGATGGATGGGAGGGGGTAAACCCCTCCCCTACGTATGCGGTGATAGGGGTGCTCCATGTTTCCCGTAGCGGCGGGGTTTATCCCCGCCCGTTGGTGAAGGTGGGATCATGGTGGAGTGCGTGGCGCGTTCACCGTAGGACGGGAGGGGGTAAACCCCTCCCCTACGAACGTTGATGAGACGTTTCCTATTTCCCGTAGCGGCGGGGTTTATCCCCGCCCGTTGGTGGAGAGAGGATTATGTCAAAGCATTCCACCCACCCCGGATTCGGGGTGGGTGGTGTGGTTACGGCGCGTTGATTTCGTCGAACACCGCGCTGCACTGTTGTGGTGGCAATGCTGCGTGGCGGTGGTGGCGGAGCTTGAGCCACGCTCGTCGTTTGGTGGTTGCTCTGATGGTTCCGCTGCGACTCATGGATAGCTGGAGCGGTGCGAGCGTGTCGCTGATGTCGCAGGGAATGACGATCGGCGCGACGCGCAGGTGAGCGATGAGATGTGTTCGGAAGATCGTGAGCATCTCTTTCGTCAGCTGCACGTTGGGTTCGCCGAATTCCATGAGGTACCACCATTGCTGCTCGGGATTTCCCCTGCTTACGAGAGGGAGCAGAAGGTCATCAAGGCGACCATCCCTCCTCCACGTTGCGAGAAAGCGTATCCAGCAGTACACGAAGCGTCGTGCGTACTGTTCGTCCGAGATGATCTCGTCGGGTGCGCAGGTCGCGTACCTCCAGACCATGCGTAGCCATGCGATGGGGCCGCCCAGCATTGATGCAGACATGAGCTTCAGCGCGTGGCGCTCATATGCTGCGATGGGGTGTCGCAGGAAGAACGAGTACGCGGCAACGATCTTGCGCCAGCGTTCCCGTCGTCGCACTCGGCGCACGTCCGCCAAGGGCAAGCACGCAATGAGCGGGTCCATGACTGCATGCGCGATCGCATGTGTTGTTGCATCGTGGCCGCAGAAGTCGCGGTTGAAGACAGGACAGTGCACGGTCACCTCCGTAGTTGTGAAGGAGTAATTCTTCAATGAACGATATCAAACATGGTGCGCGCTGTCAAAAGATTCCACCCACCCCGGATTTGGGGTGGGTGGTGTGGTTCAGGGGACGGACTGGATCTCGCGGAAGACCGCGATGACGGTGGGATCGCGTTTGCGTTGCTCGCTCTCCGCGTCGGTGATCGCACTCCGGATGCGCTGGGCGGCGATGAGAGGCGTACACTCGTTGAGGTCTACGAGCCGCGTGACGACGGCGAGCGTTTGGATGGTGGGATCATCCGGAAGCAATCGGCCCCGGAGATCGAACACCATGAGGGAACGTGCCATGGACAACTCCTTTCTCGTGTGTGGCTACGTTAGGCCGAGAAGTTCGCGATGGGCTCGCAGGTGATGAGCTCCGCGAAAGGCCGTGAACTGTAGTTTGCGCAGATGTGAGCAGTCACCCGTTCGATGTGCTGCTGGAGCTCGGTGGAAACGCGGTCGCAGGCCTCATGTTCCTGTGACGCGGTGGTCGTACCGCCGGGCCGGGGGAGTGTCTCGGTCGAAACGAGGCGCACGACGGCAGTGGGCGGAACGGTGGACGTGATGGGGTTGTAGGTGACCCGGAAATGGAGCTTCCAGTACATGGACTACCTCCTCTTGGTGAAAGATTCTGTGGCGATCATACCACGTCTTGCGCGATCTGTCAAGCCCGTGCTACGCTGGCGATGGTAGTATTTGTTCGTTTTCGTGGGCAATACACGCGTGCACCTATGCCAGTTCCAGCAAGGAAACAAACCAGCTCACACGGCAAACGTCGCCGGTCGCACCTCGCGCTCAAGCGGGGAAACCTCGCCACATGTGCGAAGTGCGCGAAGCCCGTATTCCCACACCGCGCCTGCACCACGTGCGGCACCTACCGTGGTCGTACCGTCCTCTCGATCGTGCCGCGCGTGCGGAAGTCGAGCAAGGAAACGCGAACGGGAAAAAAGAAGTAGGATTGGGAAACGTCCGTTGTTCATTTGAGGACCCCCTCCGGTATGGCCAATCGCCACCTCTTGCGGACCGTCGCCATGCAGTCCCTCTTCCAGTGGGACTTTGGGAAGCAGGAGGACGACCTCCCTGCAATCGTGGATGCGAACATCGCAGAGTTTGCGCCCGGCGTGGAGGACGCATCGTTCGCGCACGAGCTCGCGGAGGGTGCGGCCGAGCACCGGCAGGAGATTGATGCGTTCATCCAGCAGTGGGCGCCGCACTGGCCGCTCGAGCAGATCACGAACGTTGATCGCAGCGTCATCCGCATCGGTATCTACGAGCTCAAGTTTGGGAAGAGCCAGGTACCGCCGAAGGTGGCGATCAACGAAGCAATCGAGCTCGCGAAGACGTTCGGCGGCGACGCGAGTGGCAAGTTCGTTAACGGTGTCCTCGGCGCGATCTTCAAGGACATGATCGCGAAGGGTGAGGCCACGGAGGAGGGCGACCTCACGGACGACGGCGAGGGCGATACCGGCGAATCGGAGCCCGCGACAGCAGTTGCGGCAGAGGTTGTACCTGTCGTTGCGGAAGCCGATGACATTGCAGGAGACGCGGAGCCGACGTCCTCGTAGAGGCGAGCGACGTTCCGCTGACCGTTCCCATTTACTGTGTTGCAGGATACATGGACATTGATCTGAAGTCGATCGAGGAGAAGCTCGGGGTGACGTTCAGAGACAAGAACTTCCTCATTGAGGCACTGACGCACCGTTCGTACCTCAACGAGCACCCGGAGCACCCCACGGATCACAACGAGCGCCTCGAGTTCCTCGGGGACGCGGTCATTGAGCTCGTCGTCACGGAGGAGCTCTTTGTGCAGTACCCCAAGAAGCCGGAGGGCGAGCTCACGAACTGGCGCGCTGCACTCGTGAACGCGCACATGCTCTCGGACGTGTGTCGTGAGCTGGGCGTGGAGCCACACCTCCTCCTCTCGCGGGGCGAGAGCAAGGAGACCGGCAAGGCGCGCGCGTACATTCTCGCGAATGCGTTTGAGGCGCTCGTCGGTGCGATGTACCTCGATCAGGGGTGGGAGACGGCGAAGGACTTCCAGCACCGCGTCCTCCTCCCGAAGTTGCCGGTCATCCTGGAGACGGGTGCACACATTGATGCGAAGTCGCGTTTCCAGGAGCTCGCGCAGGAGCGCACGGGCATCACGCCGAGCTACCGCGTGCTCCGCGAGGAGGGGCCGGATCACGCGAAGAGTTTCACCGTCGGTATCTTCCTCAAGAACGAGCAGGTCGCTGTCGGCTTGGGGACTTCAAAGCAGGAAGCGCAGATGGATGCAGCCGCAAACGCGCTCATTGCGAAGGGGTGGACCTAGCTCGCGCCCGTGGTGAAATGGATATCACAGCGGCCTTCGAAGCCGTTTTTGGGGGTTCGAATCCCTCCGGGCGCATGTGTTGGATTCCATGTTTCGGTTTTCTCCCACGCGTCGCTAGCTCAATGGTAGAGCAGAGGCCTCTTAAGCCTAAGGTTCCGGGTTCGATCCCCGGGCGGCGCACCACAGAACCTCCCACATCGTTGGGAGGTTCTGTGGTGCGCTTGATTGTTCCTCATTGTGCGTCTTAGAGCGTTGCGGGTGGCGGAGTTGATGCGGGAGGTTCATCGGGAAGCTCCGCTGGCTCAGGTGCGGCGTGGCGCGATGCGCGCTCGGACGGTGTACTCCGGAGCGCATCCTTGAGCGTCTTTCCCGCGCGGAACTTCGCGACGCGCACCGGAGCGATCTGAATGCGTTGGACGGGATTCCGAGGGTTGACACCCGTGCGCCCCTTGCGGACGCGCGTGGAGAACGCACCGAATCCGGTGATGGTCACTTCGTCATCGGAACGCAGGACGTCGGTGATCGTTCCAAAGATGAGGTTGATGGTGTCTTCGGCCTGCCGTTTCGACAAACCAATCTTCGCCGCGACGACTTCAGCGAGCTGGGCTTTATTCATAGCGTATGCGGAGAACTACGAAATGGTGACTGTTCGGGCTGCGCGTTCGATGTGCGTTGCGCGTCCGGTGGCGGGGTCCACGTCTGCGACGACCGCGTTCACGATAGCCGTACCGGTCTCCGGCCACGCGAACGCGGCACCGATGCCGGTCGTGTAGCCCGGGATGACGCTCCCTACTGCCACGCCGATGACCGTGTCCCGTGCGCCGGTCATCCCAACGTCGGTGATGAACGCGGTGCCCTGCGGGAAGACGCGCTCATCTGCCGTGGGGACATGCGTGTGCGTGCCGTACACGACGCTCGCGCGTCCATCAACGTACCAGCCAAACGCACCGCGCTCCGACGTGGTCTCGCCATGGAAGTCCACGAGGACGATGGGTGCGGGGTGCTCCGCAAGAATGGTATCGAACGTACGGAAGGGATCGTCCACGAGGTTATTCATGAACACCCGTCCCAGCAAGTTTACCACGAGCACATCCGTGCCCGCAACCGAGCGGACGTACCACCCCTTGCCCGGTGCCCCCTCGGGGTAGTTTGCCGGTCGCACGATGGGGAGTTCCCCCGCGCGAATGAGCTCCACGCCCTCCGGCTTGCGCCAGATGTGGTTGCCGCCGGTCGCGATATCCACGCCCGCGGTGAACACTTCGCGGATCGTGCTCGCGGTGATGCCGAGCCCGTGCGCGAGGTTCTCGACGTTCGCGAGGATGAGGTCGGGTGCGTAGGTCGCGCGGAGCTCCGGGAGCGTCTCTGCGAGCGCCCGCCGGCCGATCTTTGCGACGACATCACCGAAGATGAGGAAACGCATACGTTAGCTGCAAGCTGCAAGCGTGAGAGAGAAATATTCGTTTTGTTTTCCAGCTTGCAGCTGTTGGCTGTCAGCTTGCGGCTTACGTATTTATCGTGCGTACTCCACCGCGCGTGACTCGCGGATGGCGGTCACCTTGATCTCGCCCGGGTACGTGAGCTCCTGCTCGATCTTCTGCGCGACGTCCTTCGCGAGCTGGTACATGCGGTAGTCGTCGGCGATTTTTGGCGAGATGAAGATGCGGATCTCGCGGCCTGCCTGGATCGCGTATGCGCGCTCGATACCCTCGAAGGAGGTCGCGACGCTCTCAAGCTCCGTGAGGCGCTTGAGGTAGTTCTCGTAGCTGTCCTTCCGCGCGCCCGGGCGCGCGCCGGACATGGCATCCGCCGACTTGATGATGCAGCCAAGCACCGTCGTGGGCTTATCCTCATGGTGGGCGATCGGCGCGTAGCATACCTCCTCCGGCATGTTGAACTTCTTGAGGATGTTGTAGCCGATCTCGATGTGCGTGCCCTGGATGTCGTGGTCCACGGCCTTGCCGATGTCGTGCATGAGCCCGCCGAGTTTCGCCTCGCGGACGTTCTGCTTGAGCTCCGCGGCCATGAGCCCGGCGAGGTTCGCCACCTCGATGGAGTGGTGGAGGACGTTCTGGCCGTAGCTCGTCCGGTACTTGAGCCGACCGAGGATCTGCGCGAGCTTGGGGTCAACGCCCGCGATGCCGAGCTCGTAGAGCGCGTCCTCGCCCGCCTTTTTGATGTCAGACGCGAGGTCCTTCTTCGCGGTCGCAACCGCTTCCTCCACGCGTGCGGGGTGGATGCGGCCGTCCTTGATGAGGTCCTCGAGTGCGCGACGTGCCACCTGCCTCCGGACGGGTGAGAAGCCGGAAATGGTGATCGTCATCGGCGTCTCATCCACGACAATCTCACACCCCGTGAGGTGCTCGATCGCCTTGATGTTGCGTCCCTCCTTGCCGATGATGCGCCCCTTCATGTCATCGGACGGGAGCTTCACCGAGGTCGTCGTGGTCTCAACGGAGTGCGACGATGCGACGCGCTGCATCGCGCTCGCGAGCTCGATGTGCGCCCTGCGTTCAATCTCTTCCGTGCTCATCGCCTCGAGCTTCCGCACGCGGCTCATGAGCGAATCCTGGACCTGTGTCTCCACGTTTGCGAGGAGGCGCAGCTCCGCGTCCGCGCGCGAGAGCTGGGCGATCTCCGCGAGTTTGCGCTCCTCCTCACCGTGCAGCACCTCGAGGCGATCCTTCGCCACGACGAGCTTCTCGCGGGCCTGGTCGAGCTTCGTCTGCTTCTCTTCGAGTTCAAGGAGCTTGCCGTCGAACTTCGTCTCGCGCTGCTCGAGACGCTGCTGGAGCTGCTGGAGTTCTTTCCGGCGCTCCGTCTCCTCGCGCTTCGCGTCGTCAATGATCTTCAACCCCTTGTCCTTCGCTTTGAGGAGGAACTCGCGCTCGCGGCGCTTTGCCTCCGCCATGATCGCCTCGGCTTTCTGCTCGGCGCCGTGCGCGCGGTGCGTTGCGGCGAGGTGCCGGTACGCATAGCCGCCGGCTGCGCCGACACCGACGAGTACGATGCCGCCGATGAGAGGAATAAATAATGCCTCGTTCATAGAATTGTGCACGAGGCGTACAACCGCTCGGGAGAGCGGGTCATCCAGGGGAGTGAGCGTGAGCGGCGTTTGCGGTCGTTCAGGCCATCGGGGGAGCGGATGCAACCACGCGAACGCTCCCGTCCATTGATGGTCGGGGAGCGTGTACCGATGTCGAGGAAGAGACAGCAATGGTGCAGGTCATGTGCCGAAAAGCTCACCGCTGGAGTACGTCTCGTGTTCCGTTATGCGGAGGGTCCCGATGCTCGGGCCTCCATGCTTGGAGCATAGCAGGAGACACACGCGCGAGCAAGTCCTTGACGTTTTCCACCTTTCCGCTATGTTGAGAGGAGATGGTCAACCTGAGACCGTAGAAAATATCCCATAGGAGGAGGGATGGAGGCCTGAAGGCCTCCACTACATCTTTTTCTACATGGTCAACCTATGAACGTCACCGAACTCGCACGACGATGTAACGTCCCGCCGCAGGAGCTGTACGAGCTGCTCCCGCGGTATGGTTTTGATATCGGTCGGCGTGCGATCAAGATTGACGACCGGCTCGCGCAACGGTTCCTCAAGCAGTGGCCACGCATCCGTCGAGAGATTCAACGGCAGCGCGAGAAAGAGCATGAGGAAGAGCTGCGCGAGAAGCGCCGCACTGCCGTGGCGGAGGGCACCGCGAAGACCGTTGCCATTCCCGCGATCATCACCGTGCGCGATTTTGCGTCGCTCCTCGGCATGACGGTCTCCGAGGTCCTCCAGGAGCTCCTGCGCAACGGCATCCTCGCGAACCTCAACGAGCCGATTGACTACGCAACCGCGGCGATCATCGCGGAAGACCTGGGGTTCAAGCCCCATCCGAAGGTGGACACGCGCATGGAAGATGCGATTGCAGAGGCAGTTGCCGATGAAACAGACGTTCCGGTGGTGAGTACGGCAGATGGGATGACGCGACCACCAGTCGTCGTGGTCATGGGGCACGTGGACCACGGGAAGACGGCGATTCTTGACCGCATCCGCTCTACACACGTCGCAGCAGGTGAAGCCGGTGGGATCACGCAGCACATTGGCGCGTATCAAACACAGTACGGTGACCGACTCGTCACGTTCATTGATACGCCCGGGCATGAGGCCTTCACGACCATGCGCTCGCGTGGTGCGCGTATCGCGGACGTCGCCATTCTCGTGGTGGCGGCGGATGACGGCGTGCAACCGCAGACGCGAGAAGCACTCAAGATTATCCAGGCGGCGAAGGTGCCGTTCGTTGTCGCCGTGAACAAGATGGACAAGCCGGACGCGAACCTCGACACGGTGAGGTCCGAGCTCGGCGCACTCGGCGTGACGCCGGAGGACTGGGGTGGGAAGACGCCGTTCGTGCCCGTGTCCGCCAAGGAGGGGACCGGCATCGAGACGCTCCTCGAGGTCATCCTCCTCGTTGCGGATATTGATGAGGCGCGGCGTCGCGTCGAGGCGGGAGGGTATGCAACGACCGTCACCGTGGAGTCGCATGTAGACAAGCAGGAGGGGCCAGTTGCGACGCTCCTCGTCCAGCGCGGGACGCTTCGCGTGGGCGATGTTCTCGCGGATGCCGGTGCGTTCGTCGGAAAGGTGCGCGCGATGACGAACTACAACGGCGATGCGATCCTCGCAGCGACACCGTCCATGCCAGCGCGCATCTTGGGGTTCAAGGTGCTTCCGGAGGTAGGCGACGTCGTGTCGGTGGCGGCCGACGCCAAGCTCCTCACGAGAACGAAGCGGCAGAAAGCGACGAAGCGCGACGCTGCGCCTTCACCGGTGACGATGCCCGCACGTGCGGAGGACGAGGGTGAGGAGCCCGCGACGATCCTACCGGTGATGATCCGCGCAGACGTGCTTGGGTCGCTCGAGGCCTTCGCGTCGGAGATTGAGAAGATCAGCACTCCCATCGCGCGCGTGCGCGTGATCGCGAAGGGACTGGGGACGATTACGGAGAATGACGTGAAGCAGGCCGCGGCGGTCTCGGCGGTGATCTTTGGGTTCGGCGTGCGCGCGCCCGACCACATCGAAACACTCGCGCGCGAGGAGAAGGTCTCAGTCGTCACGCACAAGGTCATCTACGAGCTCCTCAAGGAGGTGCGCCGTGCGCTTGAGGCGCGGCTCCCGGAAGAGCGTATCGTCGAGGAACTCGGGCAGCTCAAGGTCCTCGCGCTCTTCCGTGCGTCCGAGCACTGGCAGATTCTCGGCGGGCGGGTCGAGCGCGGTGCGATCATCATGGACCCTACCGTGCAGATCATCCGCGACCGCGATGGTGCCGAGGGCACGCTCCAGGCGCTCCAATCCGGCAGGGAGGATGTCCGCGAGGTCGTGGAGAGTCAGGAGTGCGGCGTGAAGGTGAAGGGGATCGTGGACACGGAAGTGGGCGACGTGCTGAAGTTCATCCGCGTGACGGTGAAGAAGAAGAAACTGGGATAAACGCAGAATGACGAACGTAAAACGCAAAATGCAGGAGCATCTCGATGTCGTGGTCGTCGGTGCTGGTCCGGCCGGCCTCGCGGCGGCGATGTTCGCGGCGCGGCGCGGTCTCACGACGCAGATCATCTCGAAGGACATCGGCGGACAGCTCGCACTCACCGAGTGGATTGAGAACTACCCGGGTGTTGATCGCATTGGCGGTCGTGCGCTTGTCGATCGGATGCTCATGCAGGCGAAGCGCGACGGCGCACGGGTGCTCCTCGGCGAGGTGACAGGGATCCAGCGGAGTACCGCGGGGTTCGTCGTGTCGCTCCGCCAAGGTGCACCGCTCGAGACGAAAGCCATCATTCTCGCGTTCGGGCTCACGCCGAATGACCTCGGTGCAGACGGTGAGCAGGAATTCGTCGGCAAGGGCGTGTACTACTCGGCGGTTGATGACGCGCCCACGCAGGACGGCAAGGTCGTTGCGGTGGTCGGTGGCGGGAGCTCGGCGGTCACCGCCGCGCTCGCGCTCGCACCGCGTGCGGCGAAGGTGTACCTCATCCATCGTCGCGCGGCGTTCAGCGCGGAGCGGCCGCTCCTCGATCGGCTCGCTGAGATGACGGGCGTTGAGCAGCTCACCGCGCGGAAGGTGGTCGAGGTGCGCGGCGATGGGCGTGTCGCGCAAGTCATGCTCGCTCCGACCGATCCAAAGACCGGCGAGCCGGTTGCGGGCGACCTCCGCGTGCTCGACGTGGACTCCGTCTTCGTGCAGATCGGTTTCCGCGCGCACACGACGTGGCTCTCGGACATCGTCACCTTGAACACGAAGCGCGAGGTAGTCATCACGCGCGATTGCGAGACGAGCACGCCCGGTGTGTTCGCAGCCGGCGACCTCTGCGACATTGCGTACAAGCAAGCCGCGGTATCGGTGGGTGAGGGCGTGAAAGCCGCGTTCCAGGTGTTCAAGTACCTCCAGACGCACGCGGGCAAACCGGCCGTGATGATTGACTGGGACACGTCGGAGAAACGGTAGGCAGCATCACGGTATGATGGTGGCGAGTGCTATTTGACACACCCGTTTTTTTTGTGTATGGTGCAGGGCTGGGGGTCCCCCCGGTTGTTCATTGGAGAACTGAGCGGAAAGGGAGGTAGCATGTCGTTGCATTTCATTGCACGCCAGCGCGTGCTCGACGGTGTGTCGGCTTCACTGCAGGAGATCATCGCGAAGTACGCGGCACAGCGTCCGGCAGTCGGCCGTTTGCTGCACCGCGTTGCATGGAACGATATTGTGCGTGAGGCAGCCGCAGAAGCCGTGCATCAGCTCGCCGAGGAGCTCAGGTGCGCGACTGCCGCCACCTTCTCGCGTCCGCATGACTTTTGGAGCGGGGAGTGGCATCCGCCGGTCGGCGATGTCATCGGTGTCCTCACGCTCTCCGGCGATCGTCAGCTCGGCATCGTGCAGCGGGAGAACGGCACGATGCAACTCCACGGTGTTGCTCCGAAAGACCATGCGGGCGATCTCACGGAGATGGAAGATCGCCTGCGCGAGGCGTACCGCGTCGCGTTCGTGCGGCGCGCGATGCGCATCCTCGGCGCATACCTCCGTGGAACGAGTACGGAGGAGCAGGCATCGGACGGCTCGGTGCGCTTCACCGTCAAGGTGGGAGGTGGCGTATGAGCGACGAAGTCATCCGTGTCACATTGCTTCCCGACGGAACGACGCGCGTGGACATCAACATGCCGGATGGGAGCACCGAGTGCGATGATGCCGCAGCGTTGCTCCGCGCGATACTCGAGATCGGCGGCGTTCGCCTCACGGACGAGCGCGTGGAGGACCCGCCGGCGGTGCCGAACGGTGTGCGACACGGCGTGAAGATCGGAGGTGGCACATGAGTGCGTTCTGCTCCGTCGGTCGCTTCCAAGAGGCAACCCGCGCCATGGGGCCCGGGTTGCGCGCGTGCCTCTGGATGCGCGGTTGTCCGTTTCGATGTCGCGGGTGCGCCACGCCGGAGCTCCAAGCGTTCGCGCGTGACGGGCGTGGGTCGGAACAGCACACCGTCGCGCAGGTCAGTGCGTGGATTGATCGTGCGAAGGCAGAGCACGGCATTGACGGCGTGTCCTTCTCCGGTGGTGATCCGTTCGCGCAGGCACCAGCACTCGTCGAGATCGCGCGCCATGCGCGAGTGCGAGGTCTCTCCACGCTCGCGTGGTCGGGCTATACACTCCGTGAGCTTCGCAGCGAGCATGCACCAGTTGGCGCCCAAGCACTTCTGGAGCAACTCGACGTGCTCATTGACGGACGGTTCGTCCAACGTCTCGCAGCAGGCGATCCGCTCCGTGGCTCGAGCAACCAGCGCATGCATCTGCTCACCGGCCGCCACACACTGGACGAGTTCCTGCACACGGAAGTCGAAGTGGTAGTGGCACCCGACGGTACTCTCGTTACTGGTGTGACGGACTACGAGCTCGTTCGTGTGGTGCTCGATCTTGCAGACGCAACGCTGTAGTTCCCCGCGGCGCGCTCTTCCCGCGCGCCATCTTTCGGCTCCGAGGCGGCGGGGAGGCCGATGCCTCATTGTTCCTTCACCAACCAACCCCCCACGAAAGGAGCTCCCCCATGCCCCCGCAGAAGCAGGTGATCAACACCGATCCGAAGCACCCGGCCATCGCCCGCGAGATCGCGCGCGCCGTCGCGCACATGCGCGGCCTCCGCGCCGGTCCCATGGCACAAGCCCGCAGGGACTGGTGGGTGCAGTACCTAACGCCAGTCCTCGCCCTCCTGCCAGCGAGCGCGCTCGCAGACCTTCTCCCCCCGAACATCACGGACGAGGAGTACGAGCAACGCACCGCAGGCACGTTCTGCACGGATGAGCACCCCGCGAGGCACCGCGCCCCGCAAACGCTCATCCTCCAGACACCGAGCTCCCTGTACACGAGCAAGGCGAGTCCCTCCCTCGCCTACGACCGCTTCATGGCAGCCGTGGGGCAGCGCGATCACTGGACGGCAAAAGATGGAGACCCCAACCGCGCGCAGATCGTATGGGAGGATGTCGCCTTCCCCCGCTGGTCATGGGTGGAAACCCCTGACGCATGCCCACGCACCGGCACCTCCTGGAACGACCTCACCGCCCTGCCCGGATTCCGTATGCCCTCCCTCGAGGAGTACACCCTCTCCTGGCACGCGACCCGCCACGAGCACAACCGCATGTTCGATGTTCCCACCTGGTGTTTGCTCCGCACCCGCTTCGGCCCTCGTGCCTCTGGTGCTCTCCGCGCGGACGGGGCCGCCGGTCGCGTGTGCGTGCGCGGGTGGGATGCTGCCGATCTCGGTTCCTCCTCCGTTGGCTGGGGTTCGCGCGCCTCGGACCCAGTCAAACCATGAGATTTGTACTTTGATACTTTGATCCCCCATCCTTTCAGAAGGGTGGGGGATTCTCTTGTGTGTTTGTTTGACAGCTACGCGCTCCAGTGCTATGGTGCAGCGTCGGGATGTCCCGACGATTCTTTGGACAACTCACGAGAGGAGGAGCCATGCACTGGCTTCAGGCGTTGGACGAAGCGCGTCAGCGTGGCGTGCACGCGTTTCTGTTCACGGGCGGGATTGGGGATGGATTTCCCATCCATGCAGGAGACCAGCCGGTGGACGCGCTCGCGGCGTTCGAGGAAGTGCTCTTCGCGCATCTCACTGCGGATGACGATAGCGTGCTCTGCTGGGTGTACGATGCGGCGCGCGGGTTCACATTCCCGCACGATGTCCATGAGGAGCGTTTTCGGGCACTGCTCGATGCGAGCGGTGGCGGTGCGTCGCCAGCCAATGATGCGACTGCAGCGGCGGAGCGCGTCGCGGCCGATGCGGCCGCGCTCCCGCGCAGCCCGCTCTCCGCGACCTTAGCCATGCGCGATGTCTTCGTATCCGCCGCACGCAGTGACGCGCCAAAGCGGTGCATCGCGCTCCTCCCCGCGCTTGACGTGGTGCTGCCGGCCGAGTCCGGCGCTGCCGCGCTGCCGGAGCGTCGCGCCGCCGCACTCGCGCTCCTCCAGCTGTTGTCCATGGATCGGTTTCGGCGCGCCGGGCACCTCATCGCGTGCGCTGCGCCAACTGCCGCATCCGTGGATGAGCTTCTCCGCAGGCCGGATGGGCCGCTGACGACCATCGCCATCGGCAGACCCACGGAAGAGGAGCGTTGTGCGTTCGTTCGGCGGTGCTGCGGAGGTGTGGTTGATCTCCGCACGGCGGTGCATACCGCTGCGGAGGCGCTCGCAGCGCTTGAGGAGGCGGAGCGCGAGCGTGTGTTTGTCACGCTCGATCCGCTGTACGATGCGCGGCGCGCGCACGACGCAGTGCGCGAGAGGACCCTCGCCGACGATCGGACGTACCGGAAAGCCGTGACTGCGCGTGAGCGCGCCACATTGGAGCGCGACGAGGCGGAGCGGAAGCAAAACGCGGTTGCGCACCAGCGACGTCATACACTCGACGCAGCAATCGCAACGATCGAGCGCACGCTCACCGCTCCGGACATCGCGTGCGTACCGATGAGCGCGACGGTTTGGAAGCAGCTCGGTGTGGGTGATGGCGTGCGTGTGGAGTTCGTAGAGGCGAGCGGGGTCTTCCATGTGTACACGTTCGTCGTGGCGCAGCGCGAGCGCAGTGGCGTGTATCGTTTCACGCTCCCCGGCGGGGCATCGGAGCTGTCGGCGATGCTGTACACGCACCAGAACGGTTTCATCGTCAGCACGGACCTCTACGATGCGAGTCCGCTTCCGCTCCCGGACGGACTTCGCGCAGTGCTCCGCGTGCCGAAGCGACGTTTTGCGCTTGAGGATGAGCTGCGGTCGCTCACCGAGCAGCGCAGCGCGTGCACAGACGAGGCAGACGTTGTTCCCCGCGCAGTGCGCAAGGCACAGGAGGCGTACCGAAAGGCAACGGATGCCGTGCAGCATGCGCACGGCCATGCACTCGTCCGTTGGGAGCGTGAGCGCGACCGCATCGCACAGCAGATCGCGCCGCTCGCCGCGCGCGCGGAGCATCCGGATACTCCGGAGATCCGTGCTGCTCGCGCAACACACGAGCAGGCGAATGCCGCGCTCGCGGCGGCAGAGAGCGGCGGTCAGCTCTCCACGCCGAAGATGGGCATCTCCGCCTTCGTGCGACACACCCAGGGCATGAGCTACCGCGACATCGCCGCGTTGCTCCGCGATCCAACGCTCGACGCGGCAACGATTGCCGAACGGCGCGTCGCGCTTCTCCACCGTGCGTACGGGCATCTCCTCACCATCGTGGAGCCCCGCTACGGCTTTGCCGGCCTCGCCGGCCTCGGTCACGTCAAGCGCGTGCTCATTGCTGCGCGAGACGCGATGCGCAGCGGAGACGTGAAGGCCGTACCCCAGGGCGTGCTCCTCATGGGCCCGCCGGGAACGGGCAAGACCGCGATCGCGGAGGCGTTCGCGCGGGAGTGCGACATGCTCCTCGTGAAGTTCCGAAACCTGCGGAGCATGTTCGTGGGGAACTCCGAGCAGCGCGTCGAGGAGGTCTGCCAGGCACTCCTCGACCTCGCACCGTGCATCGTCTTCCGCGATGAGACGGACCAGGAGGACAGCGGCCGCGATATGCCACAGGGCGACACCGGTGTCTCCAATCGCATCCGTCAGCGGCTCATGGAGTTCGAGGCGGACGAGCGCATTCGCGGTTGCGTGCTGTTCGTCAAGGCGACGAATCGGCCAGACCTCATGGACCCCGCGATGAAGCGCGACGGTCGCGCGGACGAGCGTATCGTCGTCATCACGGGCGACGCGGAGTACTCGGGGTTGTTCCCGGTGTACGTTGCGCGCGAGCAGTTCCCGTGCACGGTTGCGGACTTCACGCCGTTCGTGGCGCAGGTCCGCGCACGCGGGTTCTCCGGTGCGGGCATCCTCAACTGCTGCCGTCGCGCCTACCAGTTTGGTGGCGGGACCATCACCACGCAGTCGCTCGCCGACGCGATTGCCGATGCGGTGCCATCCGCGGATCGCCTGCAGGATGCCAAGATGACGCTCGCCGCCGTCGCCGCCGCGAACTCCCGTCGGTCGCTGCCGGATGACATCGAGCGGATCATCGCCGATGCACGGGCAGTGCTCCAACCGGAGACACTCCCATCTGTCGTTAATCTGCGCGAGCTCCAGGAGATCGCAGCGATCGTTGATGCAACGGAGGGACAGAAGAACTGAGTGCGTGGCACCACGAGGCCCTGGACGCGATATGCGTCCAGGGCCTTTTCCTTTGTGCGGAGCGTTGACGGGTCACCCGTTGAGGGTGATTGCGGGGATGAGCTGTTCGAGTTTCGCCCGGGTCTCCGGTGAGAGGATGTTCGCATCAACGGGAACACGACGCGTACGAGATCCTTCGGCCGAAGACGTCCTCAGGACGGCGCCAACGCGCCGTTTTTGCATCGAGGTACTGCTTCGTCACCATGTTCGCGCTCAGTGCTTGGATTTCGCCCTCCATGAGACGCATGCGGTATTTGAGGTCGGCGATGTCACCCTCTATCGTGTTGAATCGCTCATCCACTGCATCAAATCGCTCATCAACACGATCAAATCCCTCCTTCACCGCTCGGGCGAGGCCGCCGATCTGTTCGTCCATCGCTCGAGCAAGACCGCCGATCTTTTCGTCCATCGTTCGAGCGAGGCCGCCGATCTTTTCGTCCACCGCTCGGGTGAAGCCGTCGAACTTTTCGTCGAAGTATGATTTGGTGATGGGTTCCTCCATGTCTCTGGAGTATAGGTGCGGGCGTAGCGACGGTCAATGTGCATAGTGCGCATGTGGATGCGTGGTAGAATAGCATTCTATGTCTCCCTGGCACGCAGCACTCGCGCAGTTGGATCAGGCCGCCGCAGTTGTGCGGGTGCGCGAGGATGTCCTCGGAAGGTTGCGTGAGCCGGAGCGCACGATTGACGTACAGTTTTCGGTGCGGATGGATGACGGGACGACGCGTCTATTCCGTGGGTACCGCGTCCAGCACTCGTCGCTCCGTGGGCCGTACAAGGGTGGGATACGGTTTCACCCGAACGTGGACATGGACGAGGTGCGCGCGCTCGCGTTCTGGATGACGATGAAGTGCGCGGTCGTGAACATCCCGTTCGGCGGTGGGAAGGGCGGCGTGACGGTGGATTCCACGTTGCTGTCGAGCGGCGAGCTCGAGCGGCTGAGCCGCGGGTTCGTGCGCGCGCTCGGTCCGGTCATCGGCCCGCGCACGGATGTTCCGGCGCCGGACGTGCACACGAACGCGACGATCATGGGGTGGATGGTGGATGAATGGCGAAGAGTCACAAGCCGACAGCTGCAAGCCGCAAGCGCGAAGGAATGGCGCGCGACGTTCACGGGCAAGCCGATAGCGATGGGCGGCAGCGCGGGGCGGGAACAGGCGACGGGGTACGGTGGCATTGTCGTGCTGCGCGAGGCGCTTCGGCAGCGCGGGCGACGGTGGGGGGTTGGTGCGTCCCCGTCCGTGGTCGTCCAGGGTTTTGGCAACGTGGGGTACTGGGCTGCACGGAGCGCGGAAGATGCGGGGATGCGTGTCGTCGGACTCTCGGATTCGCGGGGAGGCATTGTGAGGAAGCCGACAGCTGCAAGCCGACAGCTGCAAGCCCAGGAGATGAGTGCTGCGGTCGTCATGGCGTGCAAGCGAGAACGTGGGAGCGTGGTGGACTGCGCGGCGGTGAGCGGTGGGAAGGTCGTCACGAATGCGAGTATCCTGGAGCAGGAGTGCGACGTGCTCATCCCCGCTGCGCTCGAGGGCGCGATCACCGCGGCGAACGCGCGGCGGATCAAGGCGAAGGTCGTGCTCGAACTCGCGAACGGACCCGTCACACCGGAGGCGGAAGCGATTTTGACGGAGCGTGGCATTCCCGTCATCCCAGACGTCCTCGCGAACGCGGGTGGTGTGGCGACGTCGTATTTCGAGTGGAAGCAGAACATGGACGGCGAGCACTGGAGCGAGCGCGACGTGCTCCGCAAGCTCAGCGCGAAGCTGTGCCGCGAGACGCGCGAGGTTTTTGCACGCGCGCGTGGCGCACGCACGCTCCGCATTGCCGCGTATGCGCTCGCGCTCGAGCGGATTGATCGTGCGTACCGTGCACACGGATGATCGTGCTGTGGTACAATGGAAGCGATGTGGGTAACCGTAACCATCATGTCGAGTCGCGCAGCGACGTGCTGCTGATTCGTCGTCATGATGCTTGATGCTATGGAAGAACAACAGGAGTATGGGATGCAGTCGTCACAGAAGGCCCCGCGCCGGCGCGTGCCAGCGAAGCGGGTGGGGGCGTTTGGCACTGCGTCGGTTATGAAACCGTCCGCAGCGCCTGCGTCGGTCCATGCGCTCACGCCGTGGGCGGTTGCGGTGGCAGCGGTCGTCGTGCTTGCGCTCGTGGTCTTCGGCGTGGTGTCCGTGCCCGGAGCGACGCCGCCGAGTGCCTGGAGCGCGGTGTTTCTCACGAACGGGCAGGTGTACTTTGGGCACCTGACGGAACGGACGCGCGAATCGCTCGTGCTCCGTGACGTGTACTACCTCCAGGTCTCGCCGTCACTCCAGCAGCGCGACGCCGGGCAACCGGAGCCGCCACCGAATGTCGCACTCGTGAAGCTCGGCAGCGAGCTCCATGGTCCCACGGACGAGATGCAGATCAATCGTGAGCATGTGCTCTTCACGGAGTCCCTCCGCGACAACAGCACCGTCGTTCAGGGCATCCTCGCCGCGTCGGCAGAACAGCGCGTCGCGGAGGAGCCGAACCCGTTGGAGCAGGCACCGGAAGGCACGGGAGCACCCGATGCTGCGCCGTCCGCCGCCGATGCATCCGCAGGAGAGTAAGAAAAAACAGGAACCGCGCAGTACCGCTCCGATGGACATCGGAGCGGTACTGCCATGCGCGCACACCCGTGCTACGATGCAGGGGTATGGCGAAATACGATCACGGAGCCATGGAGGAACGGTGGCAGCGCGTGTGGAACGAGCAGCGCGCGCACGCGGCCGACGATGCACGAGGCGAGGAGGAGTACCTCCTCGTCGAGTTTCCGTACCCGTCCGGCGACGGGCTCCACGTGGGGCATCTGCGCTCGTACACGGCGATGGATGTTATCGCGCGCAAGCACCGGATGGAGGGGAAGAACGTCCTCTACCCCATGGGGTGGGATGCGTTCGGTCTTCCGGCGGAGAACTACGCGATCAAGACCGGTGAGCACCCGCGCGTGACGACCGAGCGGAACATCGCGAACTTCAAGCGGCAGCTCATGGCCGCCGGCTTTTCCTTTGACTGGTCGCGCGAGGTGAACACGACCGACCCCGCGTACTACCGGTGGACGCAGTGGATTTTTCTCAAGCTCCTTGAGCGCGGCTTGGCGTACAAGGCGCGGGTGCCGATCAACTGGTGTCCCTCGTGCAAGATTGGCTTGGCGAACGAGGAGGTCGTCGGCGGACGGTGCGAGCGGTGCGGTGGCGTCGTGGACAAGCGCGAGAAGGAACAGTGGATGCTCAAGATCACCGCGTACGCCGAGCAGCTCTTGGATGGTCTTCACCACGTGGACTACATCGAAGCCGCGAAGGCGCAGCAGCGCAACTGGATCGGGCGTTCCGAGGGAGCGAACATCACGTTTTCTGTCATTGCGAGCCCCGGCGCTCTGGTCGGGGCGAAGCAATCCTGGCCATCAACAGTAAACGCCGGGATTGCCACGTCGCAGACTCCTCGCAATGACATGGTGATTTCCGTCTTCACGACGCGTCCGGACACGCTCTTTGGTGCGACGTTCCTCGTCGTGTCACCCGAGCTCGCGCAGCGGTGGATGGATGCCGGTTGGCAAGCGTCCGATGACGTGCGCGCGTACGTCGCGGCCGCGCGAAAGGTGACCGACATGGACCGCGCCGCAGATGCGCGCGAGAAGACCGGTGTTGCCGCCGGCATCACCGCCGTGAACCCCGCGAACGGCGAGGAGATTTCCGTCTGGGTCGCCGACTACGTCCTCGGTTCCTATGGCACTGGTGCCATTATGGCGGTACCCGCGCATGATGAGCGGGATTTTGGTTTTGCACAGAAGTATGGGTTGCATATCACGACGGTCATTGCGAGGAGTGAATCCGCGAGCGACGTGGCAATCCCGGCCAATGAAGAGGTCTATACCGGCGATGGCCTGCTCACGAACAGCGGAGCGTTTGACGGCATGCGCAGCGATGAGGCCCGCGCAGCGATTACGGAAGCCGTCGGCGGCACGATGACCGTGACATACAAGCTTCGCGATTGGGTGTTCTCGCGGCAGCGGTACTGGGGTGAGCCCATTCCGGTGGTGTTCTGTGCGGCGTGCGGGACGGTGCCTGTACCGGAGGATCAGCTCCCCATCTTGTTGCCCGAGGTGGAACGGTATGAGCCGACGGATACGGGGGAGTCGCCGCTTGCGAATATTGCTTCGTTCGTGAACACCAATTGTCCCCGGTGCGGTGGACCGGCGAAACGTGAGACCGATGTCATGCCGAACTGGGCGGGATCGTCGTGGTACTTCCTAGCGTATGCGATGCATGGGGAGTTGTTTCCGCGTACTCCATTGACCGGGATTGCCGCGTCGCGGACTCCTCGCAATGACAGGCAGGGACGATGGTCCCAAGAGCTCCTGCAACACTGGCTCCCCGTGGACTGGTACAACGGCGGCATGGAGCACACGACGCTCCACCTGCTCTACTCGCGATTTTGGAACCTGTTTTTGCACGACATCGGCGTTGTGCCGGTAGCGGAGCCGTATCAGAAGCGCACATCACACGGCATGATCTTGGCGGCAAACGGTGAGAAGATGTCCAAGTCGCGTGGGAACGTTGTGAATCCGGACGACATTATCGCGCAGTACGGCGCGGATGCCGTGCGTCTGTACGAGATGTTCATTGGACCTTTCGATCAGGCCGTCCCGTGGTCCACGGATGGGCTGAAGGGGTGTCGGCGGTTTTTGGAAAAGGTTTGGACGTATGCAACCGGACCAATTCAACACGTCGTTGAGGAAGTGTCAGAAAAAACATTGAAGCGTGCACTCCATAAGACGATGAAGAAGGTGAGTGAGGATATTGAGGCAATGCGGTTCAATACGGCGATTGCCGCGATGATGGAATTCATGAACTTGGTTGCGCGCGATCCGCGAGAGTTTGCTGCGGATGGTTCACCGATACGCTCGGATTTTCTGCGTCTCCTCGCGCCGTTCGCGCCGCATCTCGCCGAGGAACTGTGGGAGAAGCTCGGGAACAAAAAAAGTGTTCTTGCTCACCCTTGGCCGCACTATGACCCCACGTTGATCGTGGATGAGGAGGTGAACCTCGTCGTGCAGGTGAACGGCAAGCACCGCGCGACGATCCGTGTCCCTGCGGGTACGAGCGAGGAGGATGCGCGGGCGCGTGCGCTCGGGGAGGCGAATGTCCGCAAGCACCTCGGGGAGCGCGATCCTGTGCGCGTTGTTTTTGTGCCGGACAAGATCGTGAATTTCATTAGGGAGTAATGTGGCGGGGACGGGAGATGTGGTGTGCGACCATGTTTATCCGCGAAACACGTATGTTCGATCCACACATAGAAGCACAACTCACCAAACAGCACTACGGTCCCAGTGAGAGGATCGTCGGTGTGGAGATGCTGGAGCTCAAGGAATTTGCAGATGACGGGGGGTCGTTCCTTGAGCTTGGTCGTCTGGATGCTGGCATGCTCCAGTGTGCTGCAAACGCGGAGATCCGACAGGTGAATTACTCAACGATCGTTCCGGGCGCAGTGAAAGCGACGCATCTCCATCGGAAGCAGACGGATTTTTGGTTTGTGCCATCTGCTGATCGGCTCCTCGTGGGTCTCAAGGACCTCCGGACGGGATCCCCCACGCAGGGTATGCAGATGCGGTTTGTGCTTGGCGCCGCGCGTCCGCGCATGGTCCGCATTCCGCCCGGTGTTGCGCACGGGGTGGCCAATCCGTATGAGCGACCGATGTCGCTCATCTACTTCGTCACCGAACAGTTCGATCCAGAGTCGGATACTGGTGATGAGTACCGACTTCCTCCAGATATTTTCGGACCGATGTTCTGGGACATCCAGGCCGGATGATCCGTTCGTCCACGCGATGATTGCTCCGCGGTGGAGTGCATGGTATCGTGATACTCATCTATGGACCTCATGGAATATGAAGGAAAGCTGCTTCTGCAGCGCTACGGTATCGCGGTGCCCGATGGGGTGCTCGTGGATCGTGGCGTAGTGCCGGCCGCGCGGCGGTATCCGGCGGTGATGAAGGCACAGGTGCGCAGCGGTGGCCGCGGCAGGGCCGGTGGGGTCCAGGTAGCGCAGGATGTAGCATCGTTCCTGCCTGCGTTTGCGCGGTGCGTTGAAGCGGACATTGCCGGTATGCGCGCTGAGCGGGTGCTCATTGAGGACTTCGTGTCTGCGGAACGTGAGTACTACGTGAGCGCGAGCTATGATACGCGGACCCGTGGTCCCGTGCTCGCGATGAGCGTCAGCGGTGGCGTTGCGATCGAGGCCGCGACCATCGTGCCGATTACGGCAGATGCACCCATTGCGCCGACGGCGATCGCGGATGTCATGGATCGTGCGGGTGTGCCAACGGCGCACCGTGCGGTGCTCGCGGAGTGTATCGCACGGCTCTGGACGTGTTTCACCGAGGAGCGACTGCTCCTCGCAGAGATCAATCCGCTCTTCATGACACCAGATGGACGGTGTATCGCGGGCGATGCGAAGGTGATCGTTGACGATGATATCCTGCGGCCGCAGGAGCGACGCTTCCTTTCGCTGGGTGGCGATATCGCCATCATCGCGTCCGGCGGCGGTGCTTCACTCCTCAACGTTGATGCACTCATGGCACACGGCGGTCGCCCCGCGAATTACGCTGAGTACTCCGGGAATCCATCCGCCGATGTCGTGCGTGATCTCACGATACGTGTCCTTGCACAAGAAGGACTGCGCGGGTGCTGGGTTATTGGTGGGACGGCGAATTTCACCGATATCCTCGGAACGATGCAGGGGTTCCTCGATGGGTTACGCAGGATACTGCCACGGCCGACGTATCCCATCGTCGTGCGTCGCGATGGCCCGCGAAAGACGGAGGCGTTCGCCATGCTTCAGGATGCCGCGGCGCATGAAGGGTATCAGATGTATACGTTTGATTCCGCCACGCCCATGGAGGAGAGCGCGCGTATCATGTGTAAGCTCGCGTACCAATAGGAGCAGGATATGGCTATTCTCGTGCATGAACACACACGCGTGCTCGTTCAAGGCATCACGGGGAGTGAGGGGAGTCGAGCGACGAAAGAGATGCTCGCGTACGGAACCGTGGTGCTCGCAGGCGTACGGCCTGGCAAGGCGGGCGAGCGCGTCCACGGCGTACCGGTTTTTGACACGGTGATCGATGCACTTCGTGTGCATCCTGCGATCACGACATCGCTCATTGTGGTTCCGGCATCGCACGTCTACGCCGCCGCGATCGAGGCGATTGCGGCGGGCATTCCGCTCATCGTCATTATGACCGAGCACGTACCAGTTGCGGATAGCGCGCGCATCATCGCGGCATCGCGGATCGCACAGGTACGCGTCGTTGGTCCAAGTTCGGTCGGGATCATTTCACCGGGGAAGGGCAAGGTGGGTGCCATCGGTTCATCGGAGATTGCGGAGGTGTTTACGCCTGGGCGTACGGGGGTGCTCTCCAAGAGTGGTGGCATGACCGCAGAGATTGCCGTCACGCTTCGGCGAGCGGGCCTCGGTATCTCGACGGCCGTCGGTATCGGTGGCGACGTGCTCATTGGATCGGATTTCGTGGACATGCTCCGTGCATTTCGGGATGATGAAGATACGGATGCTGTCGTGCTCTTTGGTGAGATCGGCGGTGCCTACGAGGAGCTTGCAGCAGCGTATCTCGCTTCCGGTGTATGGACGAAGCCGGTCGTGGCCGTCGTTGCGGGACGTTTTACGGAGACCCTGCCGATCGGGACGACCCTCGGCCACGCGGGAGCGATCGTTGCGGCTGGTTGTGGGAGTTATCGGTCAAAAGTCGCTGCGTTCGCCGATGCCGGTGTACGCATTGCTGATCGGTTGGAAGAAATTCCCATCCTCCTGCATCAGCTCACGTATGCACGTCATCTTGCCCCCAGCTTGCGCGTGCACGCTGATGGGTTGATCGTGCATGCCTGACGGTGTGCGGCGGTTGTTGCGTCTCGTGTGAGAGAACCTATGGATATTCCCGTGCTGCTCCGTGTCGGCAAAGTGGTCGTTGGTGTCCTCCTCACGTTCGTGCTGCCGGGTGTTGCACTTTCGTACATTGCGTTTCCTTTCCACGATCGGTTCAGCGAGTCGAGCCATCGCGGTATGGATTGGATTGAACGCGCAACACTCACCGTGCTCGGATCAATACTGGTGACGTCGGGAGTGGTGGCGGTTGCGGCACCACGGATCGCACGGACTGCCGGTCCGCACGCAACGCAGCAGCTCTTTGTGCTCCTCGCACTCGTGACGGTCACACTGGCATGTATTGCACTCATCGTCCACTATGCGTATCGCCGACTTGGTAAACGCTGAACTGCGCAGATCATTTATTCGCTACGCGACGATCGGCGTCAGCAATACGGCGCTGAATTTTGGTATGTACGCTGCGCTCACGCGGGGAACCACGTTCTGGCGTGCGCATTACCTCGCCGCGAACGCGCTCGCGTTCGTTGTGGCTGTCACGTGGAGTTTCTTCTGGAACAAACGATGGAGTTTTGGGAACCGCGAGCGGCGCTACGGAGTGCAGTATGCGAAATTCATACTCGTCACCGTCGTGGGTCTTGGGATCGAGCAGGGGATGCTCGCGCTTGGTGTTGCCACGCTCGGGATCCTCGACCTTCTCGCAAAGCTACTCGCGGCACCGCTCGTCGTGCTTTGGAATTTCACCATGTACCGTGTGTGGGCGTTTAAGGAGATCACTGCGCAGATTCGCACAGATCATTCGTAGGTGTCCTAAGTTGTTTGTCGCCGTATACGTGCATGTATCTGCGCACTATTTGCGAGATCGGTGCAGCGATCGCTCTATGACCGTACTTCGTGGTCAACCCGTTGCAGATGCGATACTCGCGCGCGTGCGCGCGGACGTATCGGTGTGTGTGCGACCGCCACATCTCGTGGTCGTACTCGCCACAGATCGGGAGGAGTCACGGACGTACGTGGCAAAGAAAATGAGCATGGTCGAGCAGGTCGGCATGCGCTGCACGGTGGACGCAGTACCAGAGCAATCGCGCACGACCGATGCACTCGTCGCACGGGTGCGGCGTTGGAGCGATGACGATTCGGTGGACGGCATCATCGTACAGCTCCCGCTCGTTCGTGCCATCGCCATGCACGCCGTTCTCGATGCTATTGATCCATCAAAGGATGTGGATGGACTTACCTCCGCGAATATCGCTGCAGCGTACCTCAACGAGCCGGGATTTCGCGCAGCAACCGCTGCGGCGGTACTCAGCATCCTCGATTTTTACCACATACCGATTGTCGGAGTACGCACCACGATCGTTGGGAGGTCGCGTCTTGTCGGTCTCCCGCTCGCAGGGATGCTCTTAGCCCGCGATGCGACGGTGACGATTGCACACACGAAGACGGCCGCGCTCGCCGATGCATGCCGCAACGCCGAGCTCCTCATCGTGGCCTCTGGCAAGCCCGGGATGGTGACACGCGAGATGGTTGCCGCAGGCGCAACGGTCATTGATGTCGGGTGGGCGCGCGTGAACGGGAAGGTCGTCGGTGACGTCGCGCTGGATGTCGCGGAGGTCGCAGGCGCACTCACGCCGGTCCCGGGTGGCGTGGGACCCGTCACCGTCGCCATGCTCCTCGCGCAGACCGTCCGCGCCGCGCAGGCGCGCGTTTGACGATGCGCCGCACGCAGGGTATCCTCAGCGCAAGTCCTTTGGAGGAGAGAGTACGGAGAGGAGGATTTCCATGCAGTTTCTGCGAACGTGGTGTGCGCGTACAATCGCCCTCGTCTTCATGACGAGCGTGATCGGCAGTGCTGAGGCGAAAGAACCCCGCGAGCGCACCTTCGTGGTGCCAGTCATAGCGAACGGTGCGATTGCCGGAGCGACGGCGGAGGAGCTCTCGTCTATCCTCCTCGTAACCGCGCACCTTGAGGGACAGCTTGGCGATATCGTTTCCATCACCGATGCGGAACGCCTGCTCGGCTTCTCGCCAGTCGTTGCCGTCCAAGGATGCGCAATGGATATCCTGTGCCTCGCGCAGATCGGCAGCACGCTGCGCGTGCAGTCCATCGTCATGGTCTCCATTGATCGGCTGGAGGTGACGGTGTTCCAGGCGACGCTGTTCCGCGTGCGTGTCGCGAGCTCGACGGTGAGCGACCGAGCAACCTTCGAGGTTTCCGGTGGTGCGGGAGTGCTCACGCGGGAATTCAAGCGACAGGCGGAGCAATTCTTTCGCACGATGCGCACGCAGGGAGCAGATGCGTCGGACGAGCACATCGTTCCTGCTGTCGAGGACCTCCCATCTCCGCCGAACAATGCGGTGATGACTGTCCCGCCATCTCGTCAGGACGATCCGCCACCCGCAACGGACGTGGATCATTCCGACCCTTCGCGCGCACCGTTGACACCTCCATTCCGTGACTTTGACGTGCCGGAGAAACCATCCTACGGCCTCGTGATCGCCGAGTGGTCCGGTGTCGCGCTCGGACTCGCGGGAATCGGACTCGGCGCGTGGCAGGGATGGGAGACGGTGTCTGCGCAGGAGGGATTCTCGATTGCCGCGACACAGCTCGAGGCGGTCGCGGCGAAGGAGCAGGGCGAAGCTGCCGGCGTGCGAGCGAACATCCTCTTGGGAGTTGGTGCGAGCGTTGCGATCACCGCGATCGTCCTCCTCATCATGGAAGATGAGGACACCGGTGGAGCTGCTCCATGAGGCGCGTTGCGACGCGCCTCTTCCCCGCTCAACCCCATGGCAACATGGGGTTGAGCGGGGAAGAGGAGCTCCTTCACAACAGAACAACGGAACGACGGAGGACGTGATGCGAAGATATGTGGTGATGGCGGCGCTCACATCCCTCGTGGGTGCGTGCGCCATGGACTTTGGCCCTTTGAGTGACTATCTCGCCTGTGATGCGGACGGCGCGTGCGCCACCAGGTACCGGTGCGCGCAGACATCGCTCGGCGCGGTGTGTCTCGACGACGCACAGTGGGCGCTTCGCTGTGGCAGCGACGAGGTCTGCGATGGCGCGGACAACGACTGCGATGGCGAGGTGGACGAGGGATTTGATGGACTCGGCGAGTCGTGCAGCGTGGGGGTTGGCGCGTGCGAGCGCACGGGCGAGACGCTCTGTGCGACGGACGGCAGTGCCCCGCGCTGTAGCGTGACGGCTGGCGCACCGGTTGCGGAGGTCTGCAACGGGCGCGATGATGACTGCGACGGTGCGACAGACGAGGATCTCAATGAGCGACACTTCGGCACCGCTGTTGGCGAGTGCCAGGAGGAGATCGTCACCTGCGTCACAGGTGTTGAAGATACCATCCAGCAGGCGCAGCACTCCAAGAATGAGGCCTGTGACGATCTCGATAACGATTGCGACGGCGCGACGGACGAGGATTTCGGCGACCTCGGGACCGCGTGCGCGGTCGGCGAGGGGGTGTGCCGCGCCATGGGTACCATCACCTGCGCGCCGCGCGGCGGTGGGACCGCATGCAACGCAGAACCTGGCATCCCAACCGTTGACCTCTGCGACGGTCTCGACAACAACTGCGACGGCGAGGTAGATGAGTTGTTCATGGATGAGCTCAGTACTCCGTGTACCGTGGGCGTCGGGCCGTGCCAGCGCAATGGGACAACCGTGTGCAGCGATGACGGGTTTCGTGTCGTCTGCGATGCGATGCCCGGCGACGCATCTGCGGAGATCTGCGACGGTCTCGACAACAATTGCGACGGTGTCGTAGACGATGGGTTTGGCGACGCGTGCTGCGTGCCGGATACCGAACGCTACTGCAGCACCGAGATCGGTGCATGCACGATTGGTCGGCAGCGGTGCGATGCGGGGCGCGCATGGGGGACGTGCACGGGCACCATGCCCGCAGCGGAGGTCTGCGATACCGTGGACAATGACTGCGACGGTGCGGTGGATGAGGACATCGTGGATTGCTGTCAGCCCGGGACCATCACTTCGTGCTCGACGATGGTCGGGACGTGCGTCGTGGGCGAGCAGCGGTGCGGTGCGGATCAGAAGTGGCAGTCCTGCACCGGCACTCTCCCATCACCGGACTTCTGCGACGGCCGCGATAATAACTGCGACGGCACCGTGGATGAGCTCTACGCGGCGATGCTCGGCATTCCGTGCAGCGTCGGCATCGGCCCCTGTCGTGCGGACGGTGTGACGGTGTGTACGGCAGATGGGTTCAGCGTTGTCTGCGGCGCGGTGCCCGGCGACCCGTCCGCGGAGATGTGCGATGGGATCGACAACGACTGCAACGGCGAGCGCGATGACGGGCTCGGCGATGGCTGCTGCCAGACGGGCCTCACGCGCGCGTGCTCGACGGAGATCGGTCAGTGCACGACCGGCACGCAGGAGTGCATCGCTCGCGCGTGGGGCGCGTGCTCCGGGCTCGAACCGACGGACGAGGCCTGCGACGGCGACGACAACGACTGCGACGGTACCGTGGACGAAGGTCTCCTCGACTGCTGCATCCCCGATACGCGCGTGTCGTGCTCCACTGGCGAGGGCGCGTGCGTCGCCGGTGAGCAGTGGTGCGATGCGACGTTCTCCTGGGGCGCGTGCTCCGGCACCATGCCCGAGCCGGACCTCTGCGACGGCGCAGACAACGACTGCGACGGCAACACCGACGAGCAGTTCGGCTGCGTCGGTGAACCCTGCACCGTGGGACGCGGTGTCTGCCAACGATCCGGCACGTCGGTGTGCTCGGCAGACGGTATGCATTGCGACTGCGATGTCGTGGCGGGTGATGTATCCGCAGAAGTTTGCGACGGCGCGGACAACGACTGCGACGGGTTCACCGATGAGCCGTGGGATGCGGTCATCGGGGATACTTGTTCCATCGGCACTGGCGCGTGCGAGCGTACGGGCGAGATGCGCTGTGCGCCAGACGGGAGCGGTGCGGTGTGCGATGCGGAGATCATGGTGCCCGTGGACGAGACGTGTGATGGCACCGACAACGATTGCGATGGCAACACCGATGAGGGTGTAGACGGCTGTTGCGACACGGGCATCGAGCGGCCCTGCGCCTTCACGAGCGGCACGTGCATCGAGGGCGTGCAGGACTGCATCGCTCGCGCATGGGGTCTGTGCTCCGGCACGTTTCCTTCCCAGGAGGTCTGCGACGGCGTGGACAACGACTGCGACGGTGACACCGATGAGCCGTGGTCGCTCCTCGTTGACGAGGAGTGCAGCGTGGGTCGTGGCGCGTGCGAGCGGACGGGCGTGTGGAGCTGCGCAGGCGACACGGCAATCGCGTGCAGCGTTGCGTCCGGTAGCATGACGACCGAGCGTTGCGACGGCGTGGACAACGACTGCGATGGCGCAACAGACGAGCTCGACGACCTCGTTCCAGACATCACGGGCACGAATGTCGGCGCATGCCAGCAGGGCGTGACGGCGTGCATCGGCGGTGTCCCCACAGTCATCGCGATCGAGATCGAGCCAACCGATGAGGTCTGCGACGGTCTCGATAACGATTGCAACGATGCCGTGGATGACGGCTTTCCCGATGAGGTCTGCGACGGCGCGGACAACGACTGCGACGGCGACGTAGACGAGCCATGGTCCCTGCTCCTTGGTGAGGAGTGTGACGTGGGCCGCGGTGTCTGTGAGCGCACAGGCGTGTGGGGCTGTGCGGGCGATACGGCGATCGCGTGCAGCGTTGCACCCGGCGACGCGACGACCGAGACGTGCGACGGCGTGGACAATGACTGCGACGGCAACACGGATGAGGGCATCCCCATGGTCGTGTGCTACAACGGTCCGGAAAGCACGGAAGGCATCGGCGTGTGTCGAACTGGCACGACGCTGTGCGCGGACGGCGTGCGGACGTGCGTCGGTGCCGTCTACCCATCCGCCGAGTGGTGCAACGGGTTCGATGAGGACTGTGACGGTGCTGCGGACGCGACGGTGGACGGCACCGGCAACATCTTTCCGCTCGTCCAGCCGTGCTACTCCGGCCCTCCGGATACGCTTGGCATCGGCGCGTGTACAAACGGCCTCCAGACGTGCATGCCGTACATCGGCCTGGCAGCCAACGTTCCCGTCACCCAGGTTCCGGTCTACTGTTCCATCGAGCCCGACGAGTGTCGTACCGCGTGGTGGGGCGTGTGCGACGGCGAGGTATTACCTACGCAAGAGATCTGCGGCGATACATTGGATTCCGATTGTGACGGGCGTGATAACGGCATGACGTTCCTTGAGGATTTCGAAGACGACTGTGCAATGCCGGAGGCAACCGTGACGAGCGACGTGCCGCTCACTTGTGTGCAGACCCCCGTGGACACCGAGGATCCGAATCGCACGCCGATCGGTAGCCGTTCGCTTGCAGTAGACGTGACCTATCAGGAGGGGACGACGCAAGCAGTATTCGAGTGGCCGATGCTGTTTTGTGCGTCGGATGTCGTTGGCGGGGTACGAATTTTCCCGCAGGTGATGATCGGCGGTGCGAACGTGGGGATGCTTTTTCAAGCGATGTTCGCCACGACAGCACTGGTGCGATTCGCCGCGTCGAGTGAATACGCAAGAGTGGAGGTGGTGCACGCAGACGGGTCGTCCTTCATGGAAGATCTTGGTATGGTGCTCGCCATGGGACGGTGGTACCACATCACCTGGCAGTTCACGGAAGGAGAGCGCCTCGCGTACTTCATAGACGGCGTGCTCGTGTTCGAAACGGTGTTGGATGTCGCCATTGAGGGCACGCGTCTCCGGCTTGTGGCATCCAGTAGTACTGCGCGTATTGCAATGGTGATTGACGAGGTTTCATTCGTGAGCCCGCCCTAGCGTTGGTGGAGTACGTGCAGCCCCTCTTCTGGGGGCTGCATTTCGTTCATTGGACACGCTCTCGTTGTTTCGCAATGATGGGGATACGGATGTTGCGGCACTCTTCAGGAGCTTGGAGAGATGCACGCTGTTCGTCGCGGAGCAGTGGTATGCATACTATGAATTCCACGCATCATGAGCATGCACCCGACGTTGTCGGCGTTCCGCTCGCGTCCCTCATCGCCGAGGCATCGTTCGTGGATGTGGTGTTTCTCCTCCTTCGCGGATCGCGGCCGCTTGAGCGCGAGCGCGCCATGCTCGATGCGATGCTCGTCGCTGCGTGCGATCACGGAGAGGAGCCACCATCCACCGTGGCGGCGCGGGTCTCGGCTTCGACGGGGAACGCGCTCCACACCGCGATCGCCGCCGGCATTCTCACCATGGGGCCGCGGCACGGGTGCGCGGTGAGTGCGGCGATGGAGTTGTTAGCGCGCGCGGGCGATCCGGTCGCGGTTGTGCATGCAGCCATCGCCGCAGACGAACGTCTCCCCGGTTTTGGGCATAAGGTGTATACGGAGGAGGACCCGCGGACCACCGCACTTTTTATTCGCGCCTCGACGCTCGGGATCGCAGGGCCTCCTTTGGAGCGTGCTCGTGCGCTCTCGGAGGCACTCGCGACGGCGAAGGGTCGTCGTATCCCTCTGAATGTGGACGGATGCCTTGCGGCGCTCGCGCTCGCGCTCGGCTTTCCCTCCGCAGCTGGTAACGCGTTGTTTCTCGTGAGTCGTCTTCCCGGACTCGCTGCGCACGCTCTCGCTGGGAGTACCATGACCTCCTACATGCGCGCACCGGCATCATCGGAAAATCGGTAACGATCATCTATGCCATACGCGGAGTTCGACGGCAGCACCATTCTCATTACCGGCGGCACCGGTTCACTGGGTAAGCAACTCACCCAGTACATCCTCGCGAATTGGAAACCGAAGAAACTCATCATCTTCAGCCGCGATGAGCTCAAGCAATATGAGATGCAGCAACAGTTGAGCACCGAGCGGTACCCCTGTCTCCGGTACTTCATCGGTGACGTGCGTGATCGCGAGCGGCTCATCCGTGCATTCCATGGAGTGGACTACGTCGTGCACGCAGCGGCATTGAAGCAGGTTCCGGCCGCGGAGTACAATCCCGCGGAGTGCATTCGCACGAACGTCATGGGTGCTATGCATGTCATTGATGCTGCGTTGGAGAATGGCGTGAAGCGTGTTATTGCGCTCTCGACAGACAAGGCGTGTAACCCGATCAATCTTTACGGCGCAACGAAGCTCTGCTCGGACAAGCTTTTCATTGCCGCGAACGCGTACGGCAGTGGACATGAGAAGGTTTTTACGGTTGTACGGTATGGAAATGTCATAGGTTCCCGTGGGTCAGTCATTCCGTACTTCCGGCAGTGCGCGGTACAGGGTGTTATTCCGGTTACAGACCCCCGCATGACGCGGTTCTGGATTACGCTCGATCAGGCGGCGCGGTTTGTGCTCGGCGTGCTCATGGCCGCAAAGGGGTATGAGATTTTCGTGCCGAAGATTCCCTCGATGAAAATTTCTGATCTCGCGGAAGCGATTGCGCCAGGCGTTCGACAGGAGCATGTCGGTATTCGTCCGGGAGAAAAGATCCACGAAGTGCTCATTGGTCGTGATGACTCCCGGAACACGCTGGAATTCCGTGGGTACTACATGCTCCTCCCGCAGGATCGTTTTGCACAGCGCGCTGCAGCGTACCGGGACGCAGCGCGTTGTCGCGATGGGTTTGAGTACAGTTCAGACAGTAACTCCTGGTTCTTTGATGTGTCGCATCTTCGGCAGGCCATTGCGGTACTCGATGGCGCACAGCATGCCGAGCACCTGCACATACCGATTGCAACGCCGTCCGGCGCACCAGTATGAACGAGCAGATCATTCCGTACGGACGCCAGATGGTGGATGCGGACGACATCGCGGCGGTAGCTGCGGTCCTCCGGTCTGCGACGATCGCCCGCGGGCCGACGATTGCCGCATTTGAGCGCGCGCTCGTCCCGGTCGTTGGTACGCCGCACGTCGTCGCATGCTCTTCCGGAACTGCGGGACTGCACCTCGCTTGTCTCGCGGCAGGAATTGGTACGGGCGATGAGGTTATTGTTCCTGCGATCACCTTCGCAGCAAGTGCAAACTGCGTTGCATACTGCGGTGCGGTGACGGTGTTCGCGGACGTTGACCCCGCGACGACATGCGTGGATGTCGCGGATGTTGCACGGAAGGTGACTGCACGGACGCGCGCGATCATTCCCGTGCACTTTGCCGGACAGAGCGCGGACATGGACGCAATCGCCATGATCGCGCGCGATGCGGAGCGGCGATTTGGCAAGAAGGTTTGGATTATTGAGGACGCGTGCCATACGCTCGGGTCCGTCTATCGCGGGCAGATCATCGGTGCGTGCACGCAGAGCGATTTCGCGGTGTTCAGCTTTCATCCCGTGAAGCACATTACGACTGGGGAAGGCGGCGCAGTCACCGCGCGCGATGCGGCGCTCCGCGATCGCATCGCGCTGCTCCGCGGTCACGGCATCACGAAAGACCCGCTTCAGTTTCGATCACCGGCTGACGGGCCGTGGTATCACGAGGAGATTGCATTGGGGTACAACTACTTCCTCACGGATCTCCAGGCGGCACTCGGCATTTCGCAGCTCCAGAAGCTCCCGCAGTTCATGGCGCGCCGTCGCGCGATCGTCGCGGCGTACGATGCGGCGTTTTCCGGTATCCCACACCTCACGCCGCCGACATGGCTGCCCGATCGCGTGACGAACGCGCACCTGTATGTCCTCCAGTGTGATTTTGCCGCGCTCGGGACGACGCGCGCGGCAGTCGTTGCGGACCTCGCTGCTCGCGGGGTTGGGACGCAAGTACACTATCTCCCCGTGTACCGTCACCCGTACTACCGTGCGCAGTCCGCGTACGCTGCCGTGCGGTGTCCGAGCGCCGAGGCGTACTACGACCACTGCCTCACGATTCCGCTCTTCCCTGCCATGAGTGATGACGACGTGCAGCGTGTCATCGCCACCGTCACGCAATGCATCCAACACTATTCCGCACTCCCTGCACGTCGTGATGTCTCTCCGCGCACCAGCGCGTCACTCGATGCGCTCCTCGCTCGCCGCCATGATCTTATCCCCGGTGGTGCGCATACGAATTCGAAAGGCGATGATCAGTTCTCCGCCAATGCGCCCGCGGCCATCGTGCGCGGGAATGGTGCGCGCGTGATCGGTAGCGACGGCGTGGAGTATGTGGACTGGTGCATGGGGTTGCGCTCCGTGCTCCTTGGGCACTGCTACCCGGCGGTGCAGGAGGCCGTGCGCGCGCAGATGGACATGGGCACCAATTTTGGACGCCCGCACGTTGTCGAGTTTGAGCTTGCAGATCTCCTCACCGCGAAACTTCCGCACGCGGACATGGTCAAGTTTGCAAAGAATGGTTCCACAGTGACGACGGCGGCAACGAAGCTCGCGCGGGCGTTTACCGGACGGAAGTACATCGCCGCGTGCAATCAGCCGTTCTTCAGTTACGACGATTGGTTCATTGGCACCACTGCATGCGACGCAGGCGTCCCCGAGGAGATTAAGGGATTGACATTAAAGTTCGCCTATAACGATCTCGCGAGTGTCGAGCAGCTTTTCGCGGAGCATCCCGGAGAGATTGCGTGCGTCATTATGGAGGCGATGACCACGGAAGATCCGGCGCCTGGGTTTTTGGAGGGCGTGCGCGCGATTACTGCACGCGAGGGCGCGTTGCTCATCATGGACGAGATGATTACGGGCTTCCGGTTTGGTATCGGTGGCGCGCAGGCGCGGTACAAGATCCATCCGGATCTTTCGACGTACGGCAAGGGCATTGCCAACGGATACTCGTGCGCAGTGCTCGCCGGACGGCGCGATGTCATGGAGCTCGGCGGTCTCCATCACGATAAGCCGCGCGTGTTTCTTATTTCGACGACCCACGGCGCAGAAACGATTGCGCTTGCGGCAGCGTATGCAGCGATCATCACGGTCGAGCGCGAGGATGTTGCACGGCACCTCTGGGAGCGCGGGGTGCAGCTCCAGAACGGTCTTCGTAGCCGCCTTGCCGCCGCAGGGCTTACCGATTCCATCCGCGTCATCGGTTTCCCATGCAACACGATGGTACAGTGCACCGAGCGCGATGGGACGGTTTCGCTCGTACTGAAGACGATACTCCTGCAGGAGATGATCAAGGAGCGGATGCTCTTCCAAGGTGCGTTTGTGCTTTCCTTCTCACACGGCGACGCGGAGATTGCCGAGACGCTCGCCGCAGTGGAGCGCGTGCTCCCCGCGTATTCGCGCGCGCTCAATGATACCGCGCACCGTGATCGGTATCTCGTGGGACCCGCAGTGAAGCCGGTGTTCCGGAGGTACAATTGACGTGTGGTACCGCAGATACTTGCGTCTTTCGCCGCAGCAGGATACTGTTGCGGCGTGGTTCTTTTCCATGGAGAATAGTGATGGTAGATGTCTACGGTGGATTGTGGTTTGAGAATCTCGTCGCACAGGATCAGCACTTCGTACTCCAGTGCGTGCTCTTCGAGCGTGGCATCATACAGGGTATTCAGATGCGCGTCGCACATTCGAGCTACACACCTGGGGTCACCACGGATGATCTGCCGGGCATCGTGGCTCGACTGCCCACCGGAATGCCAGTGTTTGTGCACTTCGGTGCCGAGAACTGCGGGGTGGATTTTGCGGAGCGATTCGACGAGACCGGTTCCTACGCGATACGCGGGAGACCGCTCGATCGCAGCTGGGCGGAATGGTGCGCGGAAACCATCGTGTGGGGGAAATGCGTCGCACGCGCAGCAGTGCGCCCGCATGGCATCCCCATGGGCGTGGTGCATCCCGGGTACGGGCAGTACCACGATGACGGCGAGGCGCGGCGGCGGATGATGGACGCACTCGGTGGTCTCGATGATGGGTCGTGTCTCGCGGTGGAGAACGTGCCCCCTGTCGTCAAGCGGGAGTGGTACGAGGCCGTGATTGGTGCGCGCACGTCCTGGAGTCGGGATATGTTTTGGGGGTTCGGTGGTACGCCGGAGGACATGGAGATGCTCCTCGTCGCCCTCGGGTCCGGGTGGCGCTGCCTCATTGATTTCACACACGTTGCGGTTGCTGTAAATCAGTACACCGTGCTGGCAAAGGAATCCCCGACGTGCTCGGTGCTCGATTGGTTTGATCGCTCCATTGCGGCGTACCTCGCGCTGCCGCACTGGCCCATCTGTCACTTCTCTGGCATCCCGCCGACACTTATTGATGTGAGCGACTACATGGACGCGCCGGCTCCAGCGCCGATCCGCGACGCGCTCAAGACCATGGAAATTGTTTGCCTCGAAATTCCGTTCCGTCAGTGGTCCGCTGAGCGCATCATTGCGGACTTCCGGGCGCGGTACCTCGACGCACGCGGCCCCGTATGATACCAGTGCGCCGCCCGATATCCCGGGCGGCGTTTCGTTTGACAGCGCAGGGGATACGGACTGCAATGGCTATGTATGGGTAATCTCATGCTCGGTACGGCTCAACTTGGGCAGCGGTACGGCATTGCCAATCGTGTCGGGCAGCCAGATATGGTTGGCGCGCATGCGATTATCGCGGCAGCGTGGGGGGCGGGAGTTCGTGCGTTCGATACGGCGCCGGACTACGGGGATGCCGAGGAGCGAATGGGAGCGGCATTCCGTACGCTCGACATCGCTGATGCCGCGCGGGTCACGACGAAACTGGGGGCGGAAGGTGACGGCGCGGATGCGGCGGCGATCGTGCAGAGCGTGGGTGCATCGCGGGAGCGCCTTGGCGTTGCGCGACTCGATGGTCTCCTGGTGCGGCGGACGCTCCTCGCGCGGTGGGGCACGGTTCGTCCTGCACTCGTGCAGATGATCGGTGGCGGCGTCGTTGAGCATATCGGGATATCGGTCTACACTCCGGAGGAGGCGTTGGCTGCGTTGGCGCTCACGGATGTCACATTCGTGCAGGTACCCACGAGCATCGTGGATCGTCGGTTTCTCACAGCCGAGATATTCGATCGCGCTGCCGCGTTGGGAAAGCGTATCGTCGTGCGGAGCGTGCTGCTCCAAGGGCTCCTGACGATGGCGCCGGACGACGCGCCGCCGATTCCGGGTGCACGCGAGGCACTCGCGGGTATTCGGCGTGTGTGTGATGACCGTGCGGTTTCGCCGATCGCGCTGGCACTTGCGTACGTGCGTGAACGATGCCCTGCTGCGGACGTGCTCGTTGGCGCAGAGACGGCATTGCAGGTTGCGGAACTCGCAGCAGCGTGGAATGCGCCGTGCGGTGCATGTGCTGCTATCCTTGAACAGTATGTCCCTCCAGGAACCAGCGGCCTCGTGGACCCCACGCGATGGCATGCCGCTGTCGGGTAATCCCGCGCTCGACGCGATCCACGCGCGTATCCTGACGCAGGCACCGGAGCGTGCGGATGCGATTGTGTGGCTCCAGGGCAACGGATACGATAGGGGAGCGAAGGTTCTTGCGTTGTTTCGCGGCGGTTTTGCTGCGCAGGTCGCGATTACGGGCAATCGTGTTCGCTCTCCGGTGACCGTGGACCATCTCGCGGGGTGGCTCTGCGAACGCGCGGTGCCCGTATCGGCCATCGTACTCGATGCCAATGCGATGCATACGCGCGATCAGGCCGTTCATGTGCTCGCGCTCGCGCAGGAGTATCAATGGCGTACACTTCTCCTCGTCGCCTCCCCACACCACCAGCTCCGCGCGTTTCTCACGTTCCTGAAGCGCGCGCAGGAGGTCGGGTGGTTTGGGCGTATCGTGAACCAGCCCGCGGAGTTGCCGTGGGGTGCGGTGCCGAGCGAACGCCGGGATACCGCTGCCGCAGCCGTCATACTGGAGTACGCGAAGATCCGTGCGTATGCCGCGCACGTCGCAGCGCCCGCCGATGCCGAACGGCATCTTGCCGCGCGCATGTCGCGTGTGGTGACGCTCCGGCCCGCGACGCTCGCGGATGCGGCGACGCTCTTCGCGTGGCGAAATGATCCTTCTGCGTACCAGTTTTACCGTACACCGCATGCGGTCCCATGGGATGCGCACGTCGCATGGGTGGCATCCGTACTCGCGGATCCTACGCGTGCGCTGTACATCGTCAGCACCGATGGGATGCCGGTAGGGCAGGTGCGCTTTGATCAGCACGCGGATACCGCGGAGATCACGCTTGCGATCGCCGCCGAGCATCGCGGCAAGGGATTGGGCGCGGCCGCGTTGCGTGAGGCGGGTGCGGCGTGCCGGACCGCATTCCCCGACGTGCGTTCCATCACCGCGGAGATTGCCGAAGAGAATGCGGCGTCGCTCGCACTCTTCGCGTCAGCTGGGTTTCGTGCGGTCGGTCGTCGTGGGCAATTTGTGATGCTCACGCGCACCACGCAATCCCTATGAGCACCACATTTGTGACCGCTGCGCCGCCATTCCTCATTGCGGAGGTTGCGCAAGGATACGAAGGGAGCGAAAAACTTGTTGCATTGTTCGTGCAGGCCGCTGCCGCCGCGGGAGCGGACGCGGTGAAGTTTCAGATTTTCTACGCGGACGAGTCGGCATTCCCCGATTACACGCACTACGCGCTGTACAAGCAGCTCGAGCTTCCGCCTGCGGTGTGGGAGCGGGCAGTTGCCGATGCGCACGCGCGAGGTATGGCGTTTTACGCCGATGCTATCGGTCGCGCGTCCTTTGCGATGTTAGAGCGGATCGGCGTTGATGGCTACAAAGTGCATACGAGCAACATTGCGAACACCCCGCTCCTCCATGTGGTCGCCGCACAGAGCAGTCGCGAGCGGCACATGCTCATTTCAACGGGCGGGTGTCTCCCCGATGAAGTGGATGCCGCCGTTGCACTTTTCGCCGGGCATCCGATCACGATCATGCATGGGTTTCAGGCAGAACCAACCGATATTGCAGATAACAATCTTCGAAGAATCACGACGCTGGCAGAGCGGTATCGTGCGTCCATCGGGTTTCAGGATCACACCGCTGGTGATTCCGATCTCGCGCCGTTCACGGCGTTCATGGCGATCGGATTGGGGGCGACCGTGATTGAGAAGCACCTGACGCTCTCCCGCAGGGCGGGTATGGAAGATTGGGTGTCTGCGCTCACCCCGGAAGAGTTTCTCGATTTTTCCCAGAAAGTAAAAACCGCATACGCTGCGCTCGGTTCGCAGGAGTGGGCACTCACCGATCGGGAGTGGGCGTACCGCAAGAAGCTGCAGCGGACGGTGTGCGCGTACCGAGACATCGCGCCGGGCGAGGTGATGTGTGCCGAGGATCTTATCCTGAAGCGCACGAGCAAGATTAATACCATCACCGCAGTTGCGGATGTTATAGGAAAGCGTGCGCGTCGTGCAATCGCATCGGACACGATCATTGCAGCTGGTGATCTTGTATGAAACTTGCCGCCATCCTCGCGTGTCGCAACCAGTCGTCGCGATTGTATGCGAAGCCACTCCAGAACCTCGACGTGGAGCGCGGCGTTTCGATTCTCGATTATCTCGTTGCGCAGCTGCAGCAGCGGCTCGAGATTGACGACATCGTGCTCTGTATTTCCGAGCGCGAAGAGAACGCGGTGTATCGGCAGAAGAGCGCAGCGTATGGGATCCCATTTGTGGTTGGCGATGAGCGTGATGTATTGCGTCGGCTCATCCTGGGGGCCGAGCGCGTGGGTGCGGATCATGTGTTCCGTGTGACGACGGAGAGTCCATTTCCATATCTCGGGTGTTTACCGAGCGTGTGGCAGTACCATCAGGAGCACGCCTTGGATTATTCTGGGGTGTTCGGGTTGCCGGATGGGGCATCATTTCAGATTATTCGTACCGATGCCCTGCGCGCATCGTGGGAAAAGGGGGACGAGCGGCATCGGAGCGAGCTCTGCGGGCTTTACATCCGTGAACATCCGGAGGAATTTCACGTCATGAACCATCCCGCACCGCTGTCCATTGATCCGCAGCGGTATCGGCTCACCGTGGATTGGCCGGAGGATTTGGTGGTGATGCGGGCCATCTATGCGGGGATTGGGTTGTCGCCAGCGGTACCGCTGGACTTCCCGCGCATCATATCCTTCCTTGACGCGCATCCGGAGATCAATCGGGTGAATAATTGGATTGATGCTGGCGTCGGCAGGGCGTGGTATATGAATACTACTGCTCCCGGAGCAACGGGTATTGTATGACCATGGATTATCGTTCGCTCACGATTGCGACGTCTCGTATTGGCGATGCGTGCCCGGTGTACGTCATCGCCGAGATTGGCATCAACCACAACGGGAATCTCGACCTCGCAATGGAGATGGTGCGACGGTCGGCCGCGGCGGGTGCGGACGCGGTGAAGTTTCAGCTCGTGGACGCGGCGCGCGACTATGCGCCGGGGACGCCATCGTACGAGTTGTTTCGGCACATTGCGTTGCCGCCCGGGGCGTGGGAGCGCATTGCCCGTGCAGCCGCAGACGTCCACATTTCGGTGTTTGCGTCCTTTGCGATGCCAGAAGACATCGCCACGATTCGCGCGCTCGGCTTTCCTGCGATAAAGATTTCCTCCGGGAATCTCACCAACCTTCCGCTCCTCCGTGCGGCCGCGACGTCTGGATTGCCGCTCATCATTTCGACCGCGATGAGCACCCAGGAAGAGGTTGCATGGACCGTACGGACGGTGGAGGAGGCGGGGTGTCGCCAGCTTGCAATCCTCCACTGCACCGCGCGCTACCCATTACCCCCTGAGGATGCCAACCTCCGTGTGATCACGACGCTTCGTGACGTGTTTCCATATCCGGTGGGATACTCCGATCACAGCATTGGTGCAACCTGTGCGATTGCGGCAGTTGCGCTTGGCGCACAGATTATCGAGAAGCATGTGACGCTTGACCGGGCGCTCTCGGGCCCTGATCACCATTTCTCCGCGACAATGGAGGAATTCGCAGACCTCATCCGCGCCGTGCGGGCCACCGAGGCAGCCCTCGGGTCTGGCGTGAAGGTGCCGGTGACGGCCGAGGTGCCGCTCCGTGCGCAGTATCGGCGAACCATTGTTGCGGCGCGCGATCTCCCTGCGGGGACCACGCTGACGCCGGATGTCGTGACCGCGAAGCGCGCCGCAACGCCGGGCATTGACGCGCGGGAGTATGACACGCTCCTCGGCCGCCGTCTCGTCCGCGCAGTCGCGAAAGATGCGCCGGTTACCGCAGATGCGATTGCTGTCGTATGATGCGGCGCACCCACATCGCCGTCACCTGCATCGGCGGTCGCTACACGTACGATCTCTGCACCGCGCTGCGCACCGCGGATGATCTCGATGCGTTCATCGTGGGTATTGATGCAAATGCCGATGCGGCTGGCAGGCGATTTGTTGATGTGTTCGCGGTGCTCCCGATGGCCGAGGAGGATCCCGAGCGCTACATTGCGGCGCTTTTCGCACTCCACGCACGCGAGCGCCTCGATGTCATTCTGCCGGGATCGGAGGCCGAGTGTCGTGTGCTTGCTGCACACCGTGATGCGCTCCTCGCGGCGGGAATAATCCCCGCGGTTCCGGCGCACGACATCGTGTCCTGTCTCACGGATAAGCGTGCGACGCTCGCGTTTCTCGCGGCGCGCGGCATCGCAGTGGGTGCATTTGCCGTGGTGGACGATTGGTGTGTGGCGCGCGAAGCGGCGGCGCGTCTCGGGTATCCGGATCGGCGTGTCGTGCTCAAACCCGGACGGAGCACGGGATCGCGCGGGGTTATTATCCTCGATGCTCGTGTGCGCACGTTCCGTTCGCTCCTTCCCGACCTCCCGGAGCGCGCGTGCGGGACCGGATCGCTCGACGCGGCCGTGGCGCAGGGCATCGCGCTCGCAGGATATCTCGCGATGCCCTACTACGGCGGCGCGGTCTACGATGTGGACGTGGTGGCGCGTGGCGGTATCCCGGAGCAGGTGATTCCGCGGCTGCGGTTGTACGATCCATTGCTCCCGGTGAACGCTGGGTGTCGCGTCGCGTGCGAACCCGATATCATGGAATACGTCGGCGCGATCGTGCGCGCGTTCGGCATCCACGGTGCGTGCGATTTTGACATTGCGCGCGATGCGGATGGTGCCCCGCGCCTCCTCGATGCCAGCGTGCGCATGAGTGGCGCAGTTGGCGCCGCGGTGGTCGCCGGCGCCAATGTGCCAGCCGCGGTTGTTCGTGTGCTGCTTGGGTATCCGGCACGTCCGGAGGCGGTGCATGATGGTCTTGTAATGTACCCCGTTGCGCACTTTGCGCCCGTCATCGCGGCATCAGTGCCCGCGCGGGTTCCCGTGCTATGAACCGTGTCCTCCTCATTGGCTGCGGTGCCGAAATCGGCGCGTCGCTCGTTGCGATGAACGATCCCGCGGCAGACGGCTTCCGCATCACGACGATCCTGACGCATCCCATTGAGGGCGATACAAAGCACCCGCACCTCGATGCGCTCGATGCCCTCTACGCGCGCATTGTGCTCGCGGAGCCGGAGCTTCTTGATGTCGTCCGCGTCGATCGCGTGCAGCAGGCGCTCGTCGTCCGCGGTCATCTCATTCGTGTTGTGTGGGGCGATAGCCAGACGGCGGACCTCACTGCACTGGGCGAGCGGTACGCCGTTGCGATCCTGGCGACTTCAAAGAAGGAGATCGGGGACGACGCCGTCATCCGCCGGTTCACGGACGTGGCGCGATTCGTTGTGGGCGTTGCCGAGGCAGCACAGCTCCCGTCGCTGTACATCAACCTCATCGGCGCGCCGTCGCGGTTCCTCCCGAACCCGTTGCGGTCGATTGGTGCGGATCGCGTCTTCGCACTGGGGTCTTGTCAGAGCAACGGGTGGGCGGCGCAACTCCGCGGACTACTCGAACTCGCGGAGCGCATGGATGTCTCCCAGTGGGATATCCGTCGGCTCGAGGTAGATATCGTGCACCCGGATACACCGACCGGACGCCTCGGGACCAAATCATTTGAGGCGCGGAGCCAAGATGCTCGGAACAATCTCCGGCCGAGTTTTTCGCAGCTCGAGATGGCGATGGCGACACTCTTTCCCGAAGTGCCCGGCGTGAACACCGTCGCCCTTCGGACGCTCATCATGCCGCCAGGGTACCAGCTCTCGCGATTTTTCCTCCGCTACCGGACCGCGAGCGGCGTTCGTATCACGCACCGCGATGTCGCAGCGGCGTTTGCGGACACTGCGGTGCGTCTCCCGCACACGCTGCGCATGGCGGATGTGCCGCTCGGGAGCCGCGGGTTTGAGCGATGTCGTGCATCCGCAGTGGTCCTTGCGAGTGAGCGGTTCCTCCAGTGGAGCGATGATGCGTTCGGGATCGGTGGAAACCCGGTGAGCGAGCTGCTCGTGCAAGCGTATGTGCACAATGTTCGCGGGTACTGCCGGAGTGTGCTCGACGCCGTTCGGTACCTCACCACCGCTACTCGTCCCGAGTGTTTCACGACGCTGTCGCGCGCCGCGCGTACGATGCCGTCTGTTGCCCCCATGCATGCGCATTCTCAAATCGTCTGACAAGTACTGCATTGCGGTGGTTGGTGTGCCAGGCGGTGAGCGCGTCGTGAAGATTGCGCTCGGCGATGGTGCGCAGCTCCGCGCGGAGGTGGCACGCATCCGCGCTCTCGGTGCGTATACGTCGCTCCGTTACCGGCTCCCGCCCATCCTCGCGGCGGGGGTGTGCACTGCGGGGGTCTTCCGCGGAAAAGAATCCTACGTCATGCCCCGGCTCGCCGGACGTACGTTTTCGGAGCACACGCAGAGCGTGCTCACGGCATCCGACGAGCTTGCCGCTGCATTTCGCACCGTGCTCGCGGCGCTCCTCGACATCGCCGCAGAGCATTGTCCGGATCCCGCGTACGACGGCGGAACGGGTCGCTATTTTCGCACGGCGCTCCGCGGCGAGCTTGATGCCGTCCGCGCATTGGAGCCGTTTCCGTACCTCCTCGCTGCGGACGGAGTGACCTTGGACGGCGTCCGGTACGCGCCGCTCGCCGTGCTCGTGGATCGCATCCTCACCTCCAATGCGGTGGGCGCACTCGACACCGGGCCGTCGGATATCGCATCCCTTGGCCACTGGAATTTCCACGGCGACAATCTTGTGCTCGAAGACCTCGCGCGTGCCGCCGCGTTTCGGGTGATTGATCCGGACGTGCGTATGGCGACGGCGGATCCGCTCTACGGCGTCGCACGGTTCGCATACACGTTCCCCCATGACACCGCGGATTACCAGCAGTACCTCATCCGCTCGTCGCTCTACACGTCCGGTGCGCCCGATTTCCGCATCACGTTCCTCTGGCCCGAAGTTGCATACCGCCACTACGTCGAACAATTTGCGCCATTCGTTGCTCCGACGGACGATGCGCTCGTCGCGCTCGATCCGCGGTTTGCCGATGGACGCATGCGCCTTCGGTTTCGACTCTCGTACCTGCAGTGCCTCCTCCGTGGCGTGTCCGCAAACTACGAGCGGGCGGTGGAGTTCGTGGATGGCGAGGCAACTGCGTTCCGTCACGCGAGCACGCTGCTCTTTCTTCATGCGCTCCGGTTCGCTGCGCACACCGCCGCAATCGTCGCGTCGCAGTCGGAAGCGCGGCGCGAGCCGGCGTCCATACGCACTGCATCCGTATGACCACGAGCACGCTTCACGGCCGTACGGCACTCGTGACCGGTGGCACCAAAGGCATCGGTCGCGCGATCGCCGATGCGCTCACGAGCGCGGGTGCGCGCGTGTGGGTCACCGCGCGCACGATGCCTGCGGTGTCTACGAGTGCGGTGATCGTGTGCGACGCGGTTGATCCCGCCGCCATCGCCGCACTCGCCGATCATCTCGGTGGCGAGTGTGCATCATTGGACATCCTGGTGAACAATGTTGGCGATGCGGTGCGGCGGTCATCGTTTACCGCATCGGATGATACGCTCTGGCGCGCGGCGCTCGATACCAATCTCCTTTCGACGGTACGCACAACGCACGCACTCCTCTCGTTGCTCACTGCATCAACACACGCGGTCATTGTGAATGTATCGTCCATTGCTGCACGCACCGGCGGGTCCGGTGATTCGCTCCACTATGCAGTGGCGAAGGCCGGGGTAGACGCATTTACGATCGGCCTCGCGAAGGAGCTCGGGCCACGTGGCGTGCGTGTTGTTGGCGTCGCGCCAAGCGTGATTGCGACGGATTTTCAAGCGCGTCATTCCACTGCCGATCGTACGGATCGGATCATCGCACAAACCCCGCTCGGGCGCGTTGGTACGCCGGATGATGTCGCGAGCGTCGTCGCGTTCCTCGCATCCGACGCAGCGCGGTACATTTCCGGTGAGACCGTGCTCGTGAGCGGAGGGCGTCGGTAACCATATATGGCATTTTCAATACCGCGGAGCGTACTCATCGTTGCCGCGCATCCCGATGACGAAGTACTCGGTTGTGCGGGGACGGTTGCAAAGTGGGTGCGTGCGGGCGCGACCGCGCATGTGCTCGTTCTCGGAGAAGGTGAGACCGCGCGGCATGCGACGCGCGCTGTGGGGCTTGCGCAACACGCAGTGGTTGATGGGCTTCAAGCGGCGGCACAGGGTGCGGCAGCAGCATTGGCGGTTGCTTCCGTACGTGTCCTCGATTTTCCGGATAACCGTTTTGATACCGTTCCGCTCCTCGACATTGCGAAGGCCGTGGAGGCGGCGGTTGCGGAGCATCGTCCCGACACGATTCTCACGCATCACCGCGGCGACCTCAATGTGGACCATCGCGCAACGTTCGCAGCAGTGCTCACCGCGTGTCGGCCGCTCCCTGGCATGTGCGTGCGGACGATTCTCTCATTTGAGACGCCGTCCGCAACCGAGTGGAACAGCCCCGCTGCCTTTGCGCCGACGCTCTTTGTGGACATCACCGACACACTCGCAACGAAACATGAAGCGCTCCGGCACTACGAGCGGGAGATGCGCCCCTTTCCGCATCCGCGGTCGCATGAGGCGATTGATGCGCTCGCATGCTGGCGCGGCGCGACGGCTGGCTTGCGTGCGGCCGAGGCGTTTGAGGTGGTGCGCATCATTGCGTCATAGTATGCGATTTGGCCCCATCAACCGATTTGTGCTCTTCGGCGGTGGGACGCGTCTCGCCGCATTCGCGCAGCACGCGATCGCGCGCGGGTACGGCGTGATCGTGTGTTCCGCGCCGCGACTCCTCACGGCGGTACTCGACGGCACGACGGTGACGGTCGAGCAGCACCTGCGGGATATGGGCATCCCATTCCATTCCATTACCGATCTCCGCGCCTTCCCCCTCGAGACGCTCGTCGACGAGCGCACGATTGGTATATCGTTTGGTGCGCCGTGGATTTTCCGCAATGAGCACCTCGTGTTGTTTGCGGGTCGGCTCCTCAACGCGCACGGGACGTGCTTGCCGGAGAATCGTGGCGCGGCGACGTTTTCGTGGCAGGTGATGCGCGACGATCGCCGTGGCGCGTTCCTCTTCCACGAGGTGGATGCAGGTGTCGATAGCGGTCCCATCATCGCCATGGAGTCGTACATGTTCCCAGAGACCTGTCGGACCCCTGCGGAGTATCGGGCATATCACGTTGCACACGAGCCGGATTTTTTTGCGCGATTTCTCGACCGGCTTCGTGTGGACGATGATTTTCCGCACATCTCGCAAGACGAGGCACGTGCAACGTACTTCCCGCGGCTCGCGACCGCAGAGCACGGTTTCGTTGATTGGCGGTGGAGTGGCGAGGAGATTGCGCAGTTCATCGCGGCGTTTGACGATCCGTACTCCGGTGCGATGACGTTCCTCCGTGGTGCGCGTGTGACGTTGCATGGGGCAACCACGCATGATCGTGATGGGGCATTCCATCCGTTCATGAGTGGGCTGATTATTCGTGTGCATGATGACGGTATCGCGATTGCGGCGCACGACCGTACGCTGGTCGTCCGCGCCGTCCGTCCGATCGTTGGCGAGAAGCCGCCGGTCATGCGTCCTGGTGTTCGTTGCGCAACCCCGCAATCGGTGCTCGATGCCGCCCGTGCATTTGAGGCGGTGTATGACGCGCACGGGCTTCGCACGGATGCGTCGCGCATATCGTCAGTAGCTCCATCGGTATGGCAACCCGCGAGTTCCCCCTCGACATCGGCTCCGTGAAAGCATTCGGCGTTGATCGCTGGCGCGAGACATGCTCGTGGCCCGTCCCGGACCACGAATTTATTGCGTTAGCCGATGCAGTGGAAGGATCCGTGCGATCCGCCATTGCCGCCACGCCGGGGGATGTCGGTGCCGCGCTGCTCATCGCGCGCGAGCTTCCGGTCACGCTCGTGCACATGCTCCACGCGCGCGCGGTGGTGGTGCGCGTGCGTGCGGCGGGGCATGAGCCCGTGTGCCAGCCAGCCGCCGCGTGGTTTGCGGAGGCACTCGGGCACGCCGCATCATTTACGGCATCCGTCGGTGCCGCGCGCGCCGTGTGGATGGTGCCTGCGGTTCGGCTGGTGCGATGGGGGCGCGGAATTGCCGCGAATGCAACTGCGGTGAAGATGGCGGCGCGCGTCCGCTCCGAACGTCGGATATGGGTTGCAGGAGCACCGCATGCGCTTCTCGCGGAGTACCTCGCGCACACCCCGGAGTGGGTTCGGACGCTGTACAACGACGCGCTTCCCCCGATGCCCGATTGTCCTGTTGGTGTACGCGCGGCCCTGCGCATCGCTGCCGCGTCGTTGGTGGATGCGTGTACCGGTATCGCTCAGCAGTACGCGATTCCTACCGATGATGCGTTCCGTGATGTACTCCGTACGCGGACGGACGCAATGCTCGTGGATGCAGTCCGCATGCTGCTGCAGATGCGCGCATTCGTTGCAGCCCATGCCGTCGCGCACGTTGCGCTTGGATCGGCGACGCAGCATCGCCAACGCGCACTCGCGCTCGCCGTGCGGGAGCGTGGCGGGCGCGTGATGACGGCTGCGCACGGGGGATTCGTAGGGCTCTTCAACACCGCGATGCCAACATGGTCCGAGTTCGCGCTCTCGGATACCTACGTCACCTACACCGATGGGAGTGCCGATCTCTGCCGTCGCATCCATCGCGCGCGGCTTCCCATCGTGCCAAACCCGCTCACAATTGTATCGGGCGTGAGCGGTATCTATCGCGCAATCCGGCAGCGCATGCGCCCGGTCCCTGCAGCGGCGCGCATCCGTCGCGTCATGGTCATCGGATTTCCGCAGAACGCACAACGTAAGTACACTGCCGCCGCGTCGCTTGGGCTCCAGCAGTTGGACCTCGAACTCCGCATCATCGAAGCACTCCGCGATGCCGGGTACGGTGTTGTCTACAAGGCGCACCCAGATCGTCTCGCGGAAGTGCGAGGGATGTTTGATGGGCGCGCCGAGGTGCTCGCGGAGGACTTTCACACCGCGCATACCCACGCGGATGCGTTCGTATTCGGGAGCATGCGCACCACCGCGTTTCCCATCGCACTCTGCACGACCAAACCGATAGTGGCACTGTTGGTGGACGGCGACCCCGCACCACCATTCCCCGATGCGCTCGCGCTCCTTGCGCGGCGCGTGCGTATCGTCCGTGCGGCCTGCGACGATCGTGCGCGAGTGGTATTCGATGCGCGTGCGCTGTGCGATGCGGTCGCACAGCCCGCCGATCCCACCGACACGGCATTTCTCGATCGGTACCTCCTCCCGTCGTCCGATTGACAGCGCATCCAGCAGTATCATAGTTGGTTGGTGTGTTGCGGTGCAACGCATGAAAAGGAGGAAGCGTGATGGAAGTGGTTCCTTGGCAATTGCCGATATCGTTGGGACTCTTCACGATGGTCGTGAATCCAATCCTCATCAAGCGTGCGACAGGGCTTCCATCGCGGACGCGGCGCATGGTGTGGATGTTCGGGTTTGCGGCGTGCTACGCCGTGCTGTTCGCGTGGATCGTGGGTGCGCCGATCGTCGGGACATGGACCCTTGCAATCGGTGCCATCGGATTCGTGAACAGCTTGGGCGCGTACTGTCAATGGCGTGCCGTGGACATCAGCGTGAGTCGGACATACCTCTTCACGCAGGCGGACGACTTCATCGCGATGGCACTCGGGTACTTCGTGCTCCACGAGTATGCGCACCTCGCCGACTCTGCACTGCTTGCGACCGGCGTCGCGGTTGCCATCGCTGGCGGCACGGCAATCTCCGTGGCGCGGTATCGCGGTGCAGATGGTGTAGCGGTACCTGCAGCGACATTCCCATGGAAGCAGCTCGCGCTGTGGATCGCGGGGTACAGCGTCATCTGGGGATTCGGGCACTTCGCCATGCGCGTGTTTGCGCTCGAGGGAGTGTCCGTGCCGAGCTTCGTCGCCGCGTGGTACCTTGGGTCATACGTCGGCGCGTTGAGCATTCGGTTCCTCCTCGGACGTGCGGAAGCAGGAGCGCCGCTCGATGCGCGCGGTATCCGCGGTATGCTGCTCCTCGCTTCCACGATTGCCATTGCACTATTCATGTGGACGTGGTCGCAATCGCTGGCACCAATCACCGTCGTCCAGCCGATCAAGCAGGTCGCGGAAATGGTGATTCCGACCATGGTCGGCCTCATCGTGTTCAAGGAGGCGCAGGGCCTCGGGCGCGGGGTGTACGCACGGTTCGCCATCGGCATCGCGGGCTGCGCAATTATCTTCATTGTGTTCTGACGGTGTCTGAACGGACGGCTCCTCATGGGCCGTCCGTTTCTCTTGCGGGCGCGCGCTCGTGCGGTACGCTGGTCCAAGATACGGTGTCGTCCGTCGTGCGCGTATGGTTGCCATCATTGACTACGGTCTCGGGAATATCCGTTCGGTCGCGGCGGCGGTTGCGCGGGTAGGGTTCGTGCCAATCGTTACGGCGGACCCCGCAGAGCTGCAGCGCGCCGAGGCGCTCATCCTGCCGGGCGTGGGCGCGTTTGGCGATGGCATGGCGAATCTCCGCACGCGTAATCTCGTGGAGCCGCTCACCGATCTCATCTTGCACCAGCAGAAACCCATCCTTGGCGTCTGCCTCGGCGCGCAGCTTTTCGCGCGATCGAGTGAGGAATTTGGTCACCATGAAGGACTGGGATGGATCGCTGCGGATGTAGTACGCCTTGCGCCGCCGGATGGGCTGCGCGTGCCGCATGTCGGATGGAACGATTGCATCCGCACGCAACAGTCCCCGCTGTTTGATGGCATTCCTACCGACGCGCTGTTTTATTATGTCCATAGTTTTCACATTCGATGCGATGATTCCACAATCGTTGTGGGGGAATGCGAGTACGGGTCGCGTTTCACGGCCGCGTTCCAGCAAAAAAACATTGTCGCAACACAGTTTCATCCGGAGAAGAGTCAGCAGCATGGATTGCAGTTCCTGAAGAATTTTTTGTTGCAAATGCCTGCGCGCTCGTATGTTGCGTAATCGTGTTGTCACCGTCCTTACGTTCAATGACGGCGTGCTGTTTCGGACGAAGGAGTTTCAACCGGACTACCGCTACACGGCGAGTTTTGTGGACGCATGGTCTGTAGATGAAGTGGTGCTCCTCGATATCACCCGTCCCGGGTTGGGTGTGCGTGAGCATTTTCTTGCAGTGGTGGAGCAATTCTCGGAGCGCTGTTTCGTGCCATTGGCAGCGGGCGGCGGAGTGCGTACGATGGAGGATGTGCAGCAGCTCCTGCGGAGCGGTGCCGACAAGGTGGTGGTGAATTCGGTGGCAGTGCAACGGCCTGGGTTTATCACGGAGATCGCACAGGCATACGGAGCGCAGTGCGTCGTTGTTTCTTTGGATGCGAGGCGGAATGCGCAGGGGACCTACGAGGTGTATACCGAGTGTGGGACGCAACCGACAGGGCTCAATCCAGCGGCGTGGGCGCGAGAAGCGCAAGCGCGCGGAGCGGGGGAGGTCATGATCACCTCCATGGAGAAGGACGGGTCATTGGAGGGCTACGACAATACGTTGAACCAGCTCGTCGCCGATGCCGTGGACGTTCCGGTACTCGTGTGCGGTGGCGCGGGCAAGTGGCAGGATTTTGTGGACGGATTTCGCGACGGCCATGCGTCCGCGGTGTGCACTGCGAATATTTATCACTTCACGGAGCCGAGTATCCATAGCGCGAAGGCGTACCTTGCGAAGGCGGGGATTTCGGTGCGCGTGTAACTGTATGGACATGACGATCACATCGCACACGCGGCAAGACATCGCAGCACATGGGGGCCGCACGATTCAGTACTGTACGCGTTGCGTCATGCCCAACTCGCGTCCGCGCATCGTTTTTGATGCAGAGGGCGTGTGCAATGCATGTCGGTATGCGGAGCGGAAGTGGGATGGCATTGATTGGGCGGCGCGGCGTGCGGAGTTTCTCGCGTTGCTCGATCAGTACCGTGCGGACGATGGATCGTGGGATTGCATCGTGCCGTGGAGCGGTGGGAAGGACAGCAGTGCCATCGCGTACAAGCTCAAGCATGAGTTTGGGATGAATCCGCTCCTCGTCACGTTCTCGCCACAACTTCCGACGGCTGTCGGTCTGCACAACTACGAGGCGATGATTCAGGCGGGGTTTGATCATCATCTCCTTCGTCCAGATCAGCGTATCCACCGGCATCTCGCGCGGCGATTCTTTCTGGAGCGCGGCAATCATAAGATTGCGTGGGATGCGGGTATCAACGCAACGCCAGTACAGGCCGCGGTGCGGTACGGCATCCCGCTCGTTTTGTACGCCGAGCACGGCGAGAGCGAGTACGGCGGCAAGGTGCTTCGTGAGGATTCTGCGAAAGTGCGGGATTTTACCGAGGTTATCGAGCATCAAATTGGTGACGATCCGCGCAACTGGGTGGATGACGTGGTGACGGAGCGTGACCTCAACCCGTATCGGTATCCTGCCATCCAGGACATCCAGCGCGTCGGCGTGCGCGCATACTACTTCGCGTATTTCTTCAAGTGGAGCAGCTTTGAGAATTACGAATACATCAAGGATAAGATTGATTTTCAGACGTGTGCCGAGGGGCGCACGGAGGGAACATTCACGGACTTTGATTCGTTGGATGACAAATCGGACAACCTCTACTACTACCTGCAGTACGTGAAGTTTGGTTTTGGCCGCGCGATACGCGATGCGAGTCGCATGATCCAGAACAAGCAACTCACGCGGGAGCGGGGACTCGCGCACGCACGCGCATACGATCATGAGTTTCCTGCGCGGTACTACCAGGACATGCTCGCGTACCTCCACCTCACGGATCAGGAGTTCACCGCGCTCATTGACCGGCACCGAAATGCCGAGATTTGGAAGCAGGAGGGAGGGGAATGGCAGCTGCGGTTTCCGCCAGTGTAATTCGATGTCATTGCGAGGAGCACGGCTGCGCGCGTCGAAGCAATGCTGGATATCATTGGTGGGGAACGGCCGTAGCTCCTGCATCTGGTCGTGGTCGGGATTGCTTTGGTCGCGGACTCCCTCGCAATGACACAAATGTATGTCCCAATCTGACCCAATGGATTTTCCCTGTGACATTTGTGGTACCACGGATGCCGTGGAGGTTCCGCATGCGCGCGAATACACGGGCGGGCAGCCGATTCATATCTGCATACAGTGCGGGTTTGTGTATGTGAAGCAACGCCGCTCCGCGGGCGCGATTGCGGATGAGTGGTCAGAGCAGATTTATGGGAACGGGTACACCGCGCTCCTACCGGCAGTGCGGGCGCGGCTCACGTTCGTCGCGGCGTTCATGGCGGAGCAGCTCGGGGGGCTGCAGGGGAAGCGTGTGTGCGACATCGGTGCAGGGGAGGGGGTATTCCTCGAGATGCTCCGGCAGTCGGAGTACGGAGCCGCCGTGTTTGGTATTGAGCCGTCGCGCGCGAACTGTGCGCGCATGACAGCCCTTGGTATTCCCAATTTCCGTGGCACCATTGAGGAGTATGCGGCAAGCGGAACATCCGCAGGGCAGTATGATATCGCGGTCATCGCGTGGACCATGGAGAATTGTCAGTCGCCGCGCGCGATGCTCGCGGCAGCACACCGGATGTTGCGGCCCGGTGGGCAGGTGGTGGTGGCAACGGGCAGTCGCATTTTCGTCCCATTCAAGAAGCCGCTCCACTACTACCTCGGGGGTCGTGCTGCGGATAGTCACGCGTTCCGGTGGAGCGCCCAGACGCTCACGGCACAGCTCGCTACTGCGCACTTCGCGGTGCGACAGACGAATCGCTACATTGATCATGACGTTCTGTGTATGATCGCGGAGCGGCGCGATGTCGACGAAACCATCCCTTGGACTGGCGACGATTACCGTGCGGTGCAGAATTTTTTCGAGCGGTGGCATGCAGAAACGGTTGCATATTATCCCGAAGGGGTTGCGGTACCAGCCGCACCACAAACATACGTATGACGATCGGCATCATCGTTCAAGCACGGATGAGCTCGCAACGGTTGCCGGGGAAGGTGCTCCGTGACCTTGGGGGGAAGCCCATGCTTCTGTACACACTTGAGCGTGTTGCACTTGCGCACGGCGTGGATGGTGTGATCGTGGCAACGTCGGACGAAACGAGCGATGATCCCATCGCTGCGTTCTGTGCGGACAAGAGCATTCCGTGCTTCCGTGGTTCACTTGTGGACGTCGCTGGGCGATTTTTTGCCGCTGCGGACGCGCACGAATTCGACGCATTCGTGCGCGTGTGCGGGGATAGCCCGCTCACTGATCCTGCGGTCATTTCGACTGCGGTGGCATTGTTTCGCGGTAGCGAGTATGATCTTGTCACGAACACGTTTCCGCGGAGTTTTCCCGTGGGCGTTTCCGTGGAGGTTGTGCGCACGGAGCCATTCCGACGCGCGCATGTGCGCATGACGGATCCGTTGGATCGCGAGCATGTTACGCGGTACTATTATCAGCACCCAGAGGAGTTCCGCATCAAGAACTTCAGCGCGTCGCACGATAACAGTACTGCGCAGCTCGCGGTGGATACGGTGGAGGATTGGGAGCGCTTCGTGCGGATCGTGCAGCAGATGGAGCGTTCGCACACCGCATACCATTACGAGGAAATCCTTGCGATGGTGCCCGAAGGCGAGCGTGGGGGCACCCACAGCGTTCATTGAACATGGAGGAGTGTATGGAATCGTTTCGTGTTGGTGTTATTGGACTCGGCGTCGGGGAGCAGCACGCGATCGGCGTCCTGCAGCACCCGCGTGCGACACTCGCGGTGCTCTGCGATCGGGATCCAGCGAAGCTCGCGGAGGTGGGCGCGCGATTTCCGGGCGTACGCCGCATCGGCGATGCCGATGCGGTACTCACAGATCCAGACGTGGACTGCGTGGTCATCGCAACGTACGACGATGCGCACGGGGCGCAGATCCTGACTGCGCTTGCGCACGGGAAGCACGTGTTCGCGGAGAAGCCGCTGTGCTATTCGGTGGAGGAAGCATGTCGTATTCGCGCCGCACTCGCGGCACATCCCGGCCTTCGGCTCTCCACGAATACCATCCTGCGCACCTCGCAGCGGTTCCGGTGGGTGAAGGAGCAGTGCGATGCGGGCGCGTTCGGTCAGCTTTTCGCGGTGGAAGCGAGCTATCAGTACGGACGCTTGCAGAAGATCACCGATGGGTGGCGTGGGCGGCTCCCGTTCTACTCCGTCGTGTATGGTGGCGGGATCCATGTGGTTGATCTCTTGCGGTGGTTCACGGGTGATGACATCACGCGCGTGTTCGCGGTCGGGAACCAGATCGCCTCGCGTGGCACACCGTATCATTTCCGCGACTCCATCACCGCGACACTCACGTTTGCGAGTGGTATCATCGGGACCGTCGGCGTGCACTTTGGGTGCGTCGCGCCACATTTCCACCCGGTTGCGCTCTATGGAACACGGGCGACATTCGTGAACGATCTCCCGCACGGGCGGTACTACACTTCCCGCGATCCCGTGGTGCCGCCGACAGCGGTGGAGCAGCCGTATCCCGGGTGCGCGAAGTACGATCTTTTGACGGACTTCATCACCGCCGTGCTCGACGGACGTGATCCGCTCATTACGGGAGATGATGCGTTTCTGACCATGGCGGCCTGCTTCGCAATCGAACGGTCCGCCGACTGTGGAGAACCTGTGGATGTTGTGGAGATAGAGCGGGAGATGGGGATCGTTTCCCGCGCGCACACAACTACGGTACGATAGATGCGTTGTATGAGAGTGCGCATGATGCGCACTCTTTTGATCCTCTGGTGCTCCCGCGCCAGGTGCGGACAAGTACCTACGCCACTATGCAAATCACTGCTCCGCGGATTATTCCCTTTGGGAAACCGTTGCTCGGTGCGGAAGAGCGTGCGGCGGTTGCGGACGTCCTCGCAGGTTCGACGTTCGTCCATGGTCCGCGCGTGGAGGAGTTCGAGCATCGCTTTGCAGAATTTGTCGGCGTGAAGCACGCGATCGCCGTGAGCTCTTGCACCACAGGTCTGCACCTCGCGTATCTTGCGGCTGGAATCGGTCGTGGCGACGAGGTGATCGTGCCGGCACAGACGCATGTGGCAACCGCGTTCGCCGTGGAGTACGTCGGCGCGACACCAGTGTTTGTGGATGCAGAGCCGCGCACGGGGAACATAGATCTCGATGCGGTGGAGGTGGCGATTACGTCCCGAACGCGCGCGCTCTCGCTCGTCCACTACCTCGGCATGCCGGTGGACATGGATCGCGTCCGCGCCATCGCGGATCGGCACCGCCTTTTCGTCGTGGAGGATTGCGCGCTCGCGATCGGCACGTGGTTCCGCGGTGCGCACGCGGGGACGTTTGGGGACGTTGGCTGCTTTTCGTTCTATCCCGTGAAGCACATGACGACCGCCGAGGGCGGCATGGTGACGACAAACGACGACGCGCTCGCGGCGCATATGCGTCGCCAGCGTGCGTTTGGTCTGGACAAGACCGTCACCGAGCGGGCAATCCCCGGCATCTATGATGTGACGATGCTCGGGTACAATTACCGGATGAACGAGATCGAGGCGGCAATCGGCACCGTGCAGCTCACGCGCGTCCCCGGATTCCTTGCTGCGCGTGTGCGCAATGACGACGCGCTCCGCGTCGCGCTCGCGCGTATTCCCGGCATCGCGCTCCTCGCAACGAGTGACGGCGACGGTGTCAGTAGTCGCTACTGCGGCCTCGTGATGCTCTCGGATGCACTCGCGCCGAGGCGCTTTGAGATTGTGGCAGCGCTCAAGGCGCGCGGCGTCGGCACGAGCATCTACTATCCACACCCGGTTCCGCACCTCACCTACTTCCGCACGAAGTACGGGTACGGTCTCGACACATTCCCGCACGCGGCGCGCATCAGCAATCACGGCATCGCACTCCCCGTCGGTCCGCACCTCACGACAGATGACATGGCGTACATTGCGGCGATGGTGACAGAAGCAATTGCGGCGGTTGTCGTGCAGCAACCTCTTCGGGTAGCTGTTTCATAAACCTTGTGTTCGTATGGCACTCTTGAGCGGACGGCGCATTGCGTTGATTGGCGGCGCAGGGTTCATCGGCCATAACCTCGCGCTCGGATTGCGCGCGGAGGGGGCGGAAGTTGCGATCGTGGATAGTTTGCAAATCAACAATCTCCTCGCATTTGTCGGCGAAGGCGTGACGCAGCACCGCGCGTTGTACACGCGTATCCTGCACGAGCGACTTGCGCTGCTCGAGGCCGCGGGTGTGCCGCTCTATGTGCAGGATGCGCGCGATTATCATCCGCTCACCGCAGTGCTCAAGCGCATCCAACCGGATGCCATTGTCCAGCTCGCGGCGGTCGCGCACGCGAATCGTTCGAACAAGGACCCGCATAGCACGTTTGACCACTCGCTCCGCACGCTCGAGAATGCGCTCGACTACTCGCGTGGGAATGTGCAGCACTTCGTGTACTTCTCGTCGTCCATGGTGTACGGAAATTTCCCGGATGGATTTGCGTCCGAAGATACGCCGTGTCATCCCATGGGTATTTACGGCGCGCTGAAGCTCGCCGGAGAGCTTATCGTGAAGTCCTATCATCAGGTGTTTGGATTGCCGTATACGATCGTCCGTCCGTCTGCGCTCTACGGCGAGCGGTGCGTCTCGCGCCGCGTGGGGCAGATTTTCATCGAGAATGCGATCGCAGGGCAGGACATTGTGGTGCAAGGGGACGGGACGGATCGGCTCGATTTCACCTGTGTACACGATCTCGTGCACGGCATCATGTGTGTCCTTGCGCGTCCAGAGGCAAAGAACGAGACGTTCAATCTCACCTACGGCACCGGCCGTTCCATCGCAGAGCTTGCGGATGTCGTGCGTAAGGAATTCCCCGGTATTACCGTCCGTTACGAGCCGAAAGACGCATTGATGCCAGACCGCGGAACGCTCGATGTCGCGAAGGCGCGTCGCATGATTGGGTACACACCGCAGCATCCGCTTGAGCGTGGATACGAGCGGTACATTGGTTGGTACAAGGGATTTCATCCTGCGTTCGCCGTGCCAGCGGCGGTGGCGATGCCCCGCACAAGGACGGCGGTGCCCGCGTGACGAGGACGCGCGTATGCGAATCGTTTTTTGGGGGAAGGGCGCGCGCGGGGTCGCGTGTCTGCGGGCGCTCCAACAGCATGGAGACGAAATTGCATGCGTCGTTGTGCATCCGGATGATGCCGGACACTCCCCAACGTCCGTTCGGTCGGTCGCAGCAGCATTCGGTATTCCCGTGATTGCTCCGGAGAATCCGAACGCGGATGCTGTGGCATTGCAGCTCCGCGCGTACCGGGCAGATCTCTTCGTGCTTGGCGGGTACGGGAAGATTATTGCGCAGCGCATCATTGATATTCCGTTCGTGATGACGATCAATCTGCACGGCGGGAAGCTGCCCGAGTATCGCGGCTCTTCCCCCATGAACTGGGCGCTCATTCGCGGCGAAACATCGTTCACGCTATCGGTGATCAAAGTGGCGAGCGGCGTGGATGCTGGCGATGTCATTCTCGATCGTACGTTTCCTATTGGTGCGCATGATACGATTGTGGACCTGCATACGATTGCAGAACGTGAGTTTCCCGTCATGCTCATGGCGGCGGTGGAGCAGCTCGCACACGGGACTGCTGCATTGCGTGTACAGGATGTGGCACGCGCTGCGTATCTCCCGCTTCGGTTTCCCGATGACGGCCTTATCCTCTGGGATCAGCTCACCGCACAGGAGGCGCATAACCGCATCCGCGCGCTCACTGCGCCATACCCATGTGCGTTTACCTACGCGGACGGGCGGAAGGTGCAACTGCTCCGATCGGAACTCGCAACGCTTCCGATGTACGGCGAGCCAGGCCGCATCTACCGTATCACCGAGCGCGGCATGCTCATATGCGCTGCGGATCGCGCGCTTTGGATTGTCCAGGCGACATTCGCGGACGACGGCACGCCGTTGCGTGATGCGGTGCAGCGGTATGATCGGCTTGCGACCGTACGAGAAGCAGTACACGCGTGGTATCAGTCGCGTGCGACGGTGGCTGCTCCTCCACTGATGCGCGGTACATCGCCCTAAAACGTTATGGTCCCATCTGCAGTTCTGGAAAAATTTGGTTACCCGGACACACTCGTCCGCGAGTACATGCATTGGATCGTTCTTGTGCAACGGAAGCCGCTCACCCTCGGCGCGCTCCTTGTGGTGTATCGTGATGACGCGACGACGCTTGGTGGAATCACGTCGGAAGCATGGACGGAATTCGCGCAGGTCATGCGCGATGTCGAGCATGCGCTCGCGCGGGTGTTTGCACCCGACCGCATAAACCTCCTGTTCCTCATGATGGCAACGCCCGAGGCGCACGCGGCGATTCTTCCACGGTATTGCGAGGCAAGGGAGTTTGGTGGGATGACGTTCACGGATCCGGGCTGGCCGCGCGCGCCGGTGCTCGATGCGGTGCACGAGCTGACACCGGAGCAGGGCGCGGCGCATATGCACATGGTACGGGTCGCATTCCAGGACGTAGATGTCTCTCTACCGGTATGATGATTGGTCATCACAATACTGCATCGCGTGTATTCGTGATTGCAGAGATTGGCAATAATCACGAGGGTTCGCGTGCGCTTGCAGAAGACCTCATTGGTCGCGCCGCTCTCGCAGGAGTGGACGCGGTGAAGTTTCAGACCATTGTTCCGGAGCGACTTGTTGCGCGCACGGATGAGCGGCGTCTTGCGCAGCTACGCCGTTTTCAGCTTTCGTATGATGACTTTCGGCATCTCGCTACTGTTGCGCAACGGGCGGGCGTGCTCTTTCTTTCAACCCCATTCGATTGTGAGAGTGCGGCATTTCTTGATGCGCTCGTCCCTGCATACAAAGTCGCCTCGGGTGATCTGACATTCCTGCCGATGATCGAGGTCATCGCACATACGGGAAAGCCAGTTATTTTTTCGACTGGTGCTGCGACGGTAGACGAGATCCGTGTGGCAGTCGCTCACGTACAGGGAGCGTGGGCGGCGCGTGGCGTATCTGGAGATCATGCGCTCCTCCATTGCGTCGCATCGTATCCGGTACCGCCGGGACAGGCGAATCTTGGGGCGATCTCGACGCTACGGGAGCAATTTCCACATTCCACCATCGGATACTCGGATCACACCATGGGGAATGATGCGGCGGTTGCAGCGGTCGCGATCGGCGCGCGGATCGTCGAGAAGCATTTCACGCTTGCGCACGACTACTCAGATTTTCGCGACCATCAGCTCTCCGCAACTCCGGATGAGATCCGAGTACTCGTCGAACGCATCCGTGCGGTAGAGTTGATGATGGGAAGCGGCGTGAAGGTGCCACAGCCATGTGAGGAAGTGGGTAGGAGCGCATTCCGTCGGGCGGTAGTCGCTGCAGAAGATCTCCCGGAAGGAATCGTGCTGTCAGCCGCACACCTGACGTGGGTGCGCCCCGCGGGACCTTTTGCGCCAGGGCAGGAGCTTGGGATTATCGGGAAGCGTCTTCGACGTGCCGTAGTGGCGGGAACGGTTTTGGATCCACAGTGTATAGAAGAGTGCATGCCGGAGCGTTCGTTGCCCGTGTAGCATTATGTGCGGCATCGCCGGCTACATCGGAACACAACCCCCGGACGACACGCGCGCGGTTGCCACATTGGCAACCATGCACCGTCGCGGTCCGGACGCGCAGCGTTTCGTGCGCTTGCCTATGCGCGATCGCATGTGCGTGTTCCTCCATACGCGTTTGAGTATCATTGATCTCGATCCCCGCGCGCACCTCCCCATGACCATCGGGGGTTGCACGCTCATTTTCAACGGTGAAATTTACAACTACCTTGAGCTCCGGAAGTGCCTCGAAGCGCGTGGTATCGTGTTCCGTACGACTTCCGATTCCGAGGTGCTCCTTCAATCGTACCTCACCTTCGGTGAACGCTGCGTGGATGATTTTGAGGGGATGTGGGCGTTTGCGATTCACGACGCGCGCTCGCAGACGGTGTTTCTTTCGCGTGATCGGTTTGGCGAGAAGCCGCTGTATCTTCTCGAGACGACAGGAGGCGTGTTGTTCGGCTCCGAGATCAAATTCCTTGCAGCACTGTCTGGACAGCGTCTCGTCGTGAATACGCCGCAGGTGCTTCGGTATCTGGTGAACGGGTACAAGTCGCTCATGAAGGGGTCGGAGACGTTTTTTCAGGGTGTGCGCGAGGTGCCTTACGCGACGAACGTCATTGTTCAGTCGGATGGTGCCGTGCGTTCGTATCGCTACTGGCAGCCGCACTGCACACTCCAAGACATGACGCTTGCAGACGCAGTGGAGGGATTCCGTGCGCGACTGCTCGAGAGTATGCGCATCCGTCTCCGTGCGGATGTTCCGCTCGCGTTCTGTTTGAGCGGCGGTGTGGACTCGGCATCACTTGCCTCCATCGCGGCGAAGGAGTTTGGATATCGCGTCGCCACATTCTCCGTCATTGATCACGATCCACGCTATAATGAGGAGCCGAACATTCAGGAAATCGTTGCGGATATTGGGAGCGTGCACACCGCCATCCCGTTTCCGCAGCCGGGTTTTTTTGAGCGCCTCGAGCAGCTCATTGCGTACCACGATGCGCCGATTGCGACCATTTCATACTTCGTGCATTCCTACCTGTCCGAGGCAATCGCGCATGCCGGCTACCGCGTTGCGATCTCTGGCACTGCGGCAGACGAGCTGGTAACGGGCTACTACGATCATTTTCCGCTCCACCTCTATGAGATGCGAAATCATCCGGCGTATGCACGCGCGCGGAGTGATTTCATCACGCATGTGGCACCCATGGTGCGCAATCCGCTGTTGCGGGATCCCGATCTCTACAGTGCCGATAGACAGTTCCGCGGCCATGTGTACGATGAACGTGACCGGTTCCTGCAGTACGTGACCGTGGACTTCCGTGAGGAATTTCGCGAACACATCTTTTGCGATTCGCTCCTGCGTAACCGGATGCTCAATGAGTTGTTTCATGAAGTGGTGCCGGTGATTCTGCGCGAGGACGATTTGAATTCGATGTACTACTCGGTGGAGAACCGCAGTCCATACCTCGACACGCGTCTCTGCGAGTTCGCGTTCCGCATTCCCGCAGAGCACCTCATTCGTGACGGGTACGGCAAGTACGTGCTCCGCGAGGCCATGCGCGGTACGCTGCACGACCGCGTGCGGCTTGATCGCCAGAAGAAGGGATTCAACGTTTCTCTTGCATCGCTCATTGATCTGCGCGACGGTGCGGTTCGCGAGCGGATCCTCGCGCCGGGCCGGATTTTTGACCTCGTGGATCGTCGCGCCGTCGCGGAACTCATGGATGCGAACCCGCTGCCCAACAGTACCAGCAAGTTTTTGTTCAACGTCATCAATGCGCAGTTGTTTCTTGCTGCGTGCGCGTGAGTATGTCGAAGGTTGTTGCCACGATCGAAGCGCGGATGGGCGCGACGCGACTTCCCGGGAAGATGGCCCTGGAGCTTCTCCCAGGGTTGCCAGCACTCGGCGCGGTGATCGAGCGCGTCCAGCGCGCACAGCGGATTGATGAAGTGGTGGTGGCGACGAGCACCGAGCAACGCGATGATGCCATTATCGCTATCGCGGAGCGGTTTGGCGCGCGCACGTTCCGCGGGAGCGAGACCGATGTCCTCGGGCGCGTCGTTGGTGCTGGCGCATCGGCGGGCGCGGATGTGCTCGTCCTCGTGACGGGGGATTGCCCGTGTATCTCGCCGATGGTGCTTGATCGCGGGGTTGCAGCATTCTTTGCACGGAGGTGCGACTTCCTCTCCAATTGTCTTGAGGATACCTTCCCACAGGGTATTGATGTGCAGGTGGTGCGCTTCCCTGCGCTCCAACGCGCGCATGCGATGGCACAGGAGGAGCCACACCGGAACAATCTGGATAACTTCGAGCACGTGAACTACTTCATTCGGAATCACTCGGACGCGTTTTCCATCTATCGCTACACTGCACCGCCGCAATACCATCGCCCCGCACTTACGCTCCTCCTTGATACTCCAGCAGATCTCGGCATGATGCGGGCGATCTACGAACGGTTCCATTCCACAGATTCGAGTTTTGACATTGATGACGTCCTTGCGCTCGCGGATGCGCACCCCGAGATTTTTACATCGGCACAGCAGCCGGACATCAATCGCGTGGGGTACACGGTATGAAAAAATATACGGTCGCGGTTATTGGATGCGGATGGATTGGGCTCGGTGCGCAGCTCGATCCGTTGCGTATTGCGCCGGCGAGCCACGCGCAGGCCGCGACGATGTATCGGCGCACGTCACTCGCGGCACTCGCGGATACGGATCGGCGATCGCTCGCGCGCGCGAAGCAGCTCTATCCCGATGTGCCGCGCTTCTCGGACATCGCGCGGATGCTCGTGACCGTTCAACCCGACATTGTCATCATCGCGACGTCCCCGGAATCGCACTGCGCACTGGTGCGGCTCGCCGCAAAGCACCGCGTACAGGCGATCCTCTGCGAGAAACCGATTGCGCACGATGTGCAGGAGGCGCGCGAGGCCATTCGCGCCTGCCGGACGTACCGAGTTCCGCTTTTTGTCAATCACAGCCGCCGGTTTGATCCGTGGATTCGGAAGTTCCGCGAGAATCTCCGCGGCGGATACGTGCGTGATACGTTCCTCGGGCCCGTGCGCATGGCGGTTGCGTCGTACGATAAGGGACTGTACCATGGGGGTACGCATTTCATTGATCTCCTGCGGTATTTTCTTGGGAACGTGCGGTGGGTGAGTGCGGTTCCTAGCACCGTGTATCCGCGCGATCCGCACGATGTGCGCGTGGATGCGCTGCTCGGATTTGACGGGGCCACTGCGGCGTTGCAGTATTTTGATTCGGCACAGTATTCGCTCTCCGAGATGAGTTTTTTTGGTGAGAAGGGGCGCATGAATCTCAAGCATGAGTCGGGGCTGACCATCGAGATCATCGGCACCCGTGCGAGCGATGAGTATTCGAGCTACCGAGAGCTCAACGACGAGCGCGTGAAGCGCGTCGGCCCGCCACGGAGCTTCCTTACGCCTGTCCTCCCGCACATCGTGGATTGCCTTGAGGGGCGGGATGTGCCGGTGAGCACAGGCGAGGATGCACTCCGCGTCCTCATGGTGATTCGTGCACTTGAGCAGAGCGCGCAAAAGGATGGGAAACGAGTCGTGTTGAGGAACGGATAGTGCTCCGTAGGTATGTCAATACTCGCACTCCATGGCGGCACTCCGGTCCGGCGACACCCGTTTCCCGATTATCGCACCATCGGCGCGGAGGAACAGGCGGCAGTCGCGCGTGTGCTCGAGAGCGGTACGCTCTCCGGGTTCCTCGGCTCGTGGGATGCGCGGTTTTTTGGCGGCCCGGAAGTGCGTGCGCTCGAGGAAGAGTGGGCGCAGCGATTCGGCGTGCGCCACGCGATCGCGGTGAACTCTGCCACCTCGGGACTCATGGCTGCGGTGGGGGCAGCGGGGATCAGCCCGGGCGATGAGGTGATTGTCTCCCCGTACACCATGAGCGCGTCTGCGACGGTGCCACTCTGGTACGGCGGTATCCCCGTGTTTGCGGACATCGAGCCAGAGTATTTTTGTCTCGATCCTGCATCCGTGCGCGCACGGATCACGCCGCGAACGAAAGCGATCATCGTGGTAGACCTTTTCGGGCAGCCATACGATGCGGATGTCATCGCCGCGATTGCGCGTGAGCATCACCTCATCGTCATTGAGGACGCGGCGCAGGCACCCGGCGCGCGCTATCGTGGACGCCATGCGGGTACACTCGGCGACGTTGGCGTCTTCTCGCTCAACTGCCATAAACACATCCAGGCCGGGGAGGGAGGGGTCGTCGTGACCGATGATGATGCGCTCGCAAACCGCGTGCGACTCATCCGCAATCACGCGGAGGCGGTGGTGGGTGACAAAGGCGAGACAGATCTCGTGAACATGGTTGGGTGCAACATTCGCATGACGGAAGTAGAGGCGGCGATCAGCCGATGTCAGCTCCGGAAGCTCGATGCGTTCGTGCGGGAGCGGCTCGACAATTGCGCATACCTCACCGAGCGCCTGCGTACGATTCCTGCACTGATGCCGGCGGTCGCTCGGCCCGATGCGGTCCACGTGTATTATGAGCAGCCGTTCCTATTTCGGAGCGACGTTGCCGGGTGCTCGCGTGATGCATTCCTCGACGCGGTGCGCGCTGAGCTGGCTCCAACCAAAAACCACGAGGACCTCGGCGTGCGAATATGGGGAGGGTACTGCACACCACTCTATCAATTGCCCCTCTTTCAGCGGCGCATCGCATTCGGCCGCAGTGGATACCCGTTCACGCTCGCACATCCGAGCGCGCTCGCGACGTACGCAGCGGGGAGCTGTCCCGTTGCCGAGCGTATGCACGCATCGGATCTTTTTATCAGTGAACTCATGCACCCCGGACTCTCGCGGCAGGACCTCGATGACATCGTCGCGGCGTTTGAAAAGGTCTTCCTGCATCGGCGGGCGATCACGGGGGAGCGTGCGTTGACGGGGGAGCAATCTGGGCATCGTGCGTGGTGAGGAATGCTATTGCTGGTATGGATACTCTACAATACGACGTGTTTCTTACAGGCAAGAGCATCGACCTTGTCGCGATGGACGAGGACCTCATCGATCGTACCAATTGGTATCGTTGGTTCAACGATCCAGATACGACTGCTGCGATGCAGCAGCGCTATGTTCCCAATACTCGAGAGGCGCAGCGTGTATACTTTCGTGAGGCGATCGCTGGGAACCGCACGAAGTTGCAGCTTGGCATCGTGCACCGAGCGAGCGCGGTGTTGATCGGGATTATTTCCCTCGATACGATTGATTGGTTCCATCAAACGTGCGCCATTGCGGTCGTGATTGGTGAGCGTACGCATCGTAACCTTGGCAATTTTGTAGAATCCCACCAACTCATACTTGCGCATGCATTCAATGGATTACACATGCACAGAGTGGGTGGCGGTTCCCTATCAGAGGCAGTCGCACAATTGTACTGCCGCACACTTGGGTTTCAGCATGAAGGCGTGCGGCGCAGTGAGGTGTTTAAAGATGGGAGCTACCACGATGTCCATCTCTTCGGATTACTTGATCGTGAATATTATGCCCATCAAGCCACGAACCAAGCGGGAGTGGACCCTCCGCACGCTTCAGGAGTGGACCCGCTCACACGTTGAGCGGACGTCCGTGCGATCGCAGGTTGGTGCCGGCGTTGATATCGTCGCCATTGCGCGGTTTTACGAGCTTGATCGCGCGCGTGATGGTCGAATGCTCGCGCGCATCTTCACGGTGGGGGAGCTTGCGGATGCGTACGCGCAGCAACCTGCCGCGCAGCGTCTTGCTGCGCGGTTTAGTGCAAAGGAGGCGGTGGTGAAGGCCCTTGGTGCTCTTGGGTGTCAGCCGATACCTCTTGCACGTATTGAGATTGTTCGTGGAGCGAGTGGAGCGCCGACGGTGCGTATCAACCATCCAGCGGCAGTGGGTATAACGGTGAGTGTGAGCATGGCTCATTGCGACCAGCATGCGATTGCATACGCGATCGCGTACAGGGTTCGCAGTGCTCGTCAGGCAACCACTGCACAGCGTGCGGTGCGTTCGTATGCATGAAGACACGCCATTTGATGCCCTCGTTCCGTTGGATGCGCTCATGGATCGTAACCGATCGCTCGGGCGTTTGATTACGGATGCAAGCGCGTATGACATTACTGTTTTGAGCAATATTATCACTGCTCCGCTTTTTGATATTATCGAGTATCATTTACGCTCTGTTGGCGTGCCTGCGCGATGTCGGGCTGGCGGTCTCGATGCGTTCGTGCAGGAGAGTGCGCACATTGGTGATGTGCCGTGCGTCATCCTTTGGTGGGAGCTCGCTCGGCTCACGAGCGGTTTTCACTATCGTATTGCAATGATGTCCGATGACGCGGTTGAGGCGTTGGCAGTGCATACGGAGCAGACGCTTCATACGGTGCTTTCGTCACTTGCCCGCGTGCCGCTCGTGATCGTACATGAGTTTACCGCAACAGCTTTTTCGCTCGCGGTAGTAGGTGATCGGCGCCTGGAGGAACTTGCTGCGCGTCTCAATCGGCACCTTGCTGCCGTAGCGTTGCCCAATGTCGTCACGGTGTCCGTGGATAATATTTTTTCCGAGATTGGGACCGCGACCGCCCTCGACCGACGATTCTACGCTTCCGCATTGGCACCGTATACACCGACATTCGCTCATGCGTATGCAGCGCGTCTCGTGCCAATGATTCGGGCCATGCGTGGCGATGTGAAGAAGGTCATCGTTTTTGATTGTGACGGTACGTTATGGGGTGGTGCGGTGGGGGAGGACGGTGTGGATGGTATTACGCTTGATCCTGCGACTGCACACGGTGCGATGTATACAGAGGTACAGTACCTCGCACGCGCACTTGAGCGCCGTGGAGTACTCATCGCACTTGCGAGCAAGAACAATCCTGAAGATGTCGATGCGGTGCTTCGGGCACACCCGCACATGGTGCTGCGGGATGAACATATTGCCGCGAAGCTGGTGAACTGGGAGGATAAAGTGACGAACCTTCGCGCGATTGCCTCGACGCTCCATGTGGGGTTAGAGAGCGTTGTATTTATTGACGATTCGAGTGTGGAGATTGCACATGTGCGTGCGGTGTGCCCGGAAGTGACGGCGGTGCAGGTGCCTCTTGCGCTGCACGAGTATCCACAACGCATGCGTGCAGTTGCGCGGTTGTTCGATCGTCGCTTGGTGACGATAGAGGATACGCAGAAAACGGAGCAGTATCGTGTAGAGGAGCAGCGCAATGTCGCACAGCAGTCCTTTGTCAGCACGGAGCAATTTCTGCAATCGCTTGATCTCCGCATCGTTGTGCGTGTAGATGACGCGCGGCTGATTCCACGCATGGTGCAGCTTACTCAGAAAACGAACCAATTCAATTGCACGACGAAGCGCTACACGGAAGGCGAGATAACGTCGTTTGTTGCCAATCCCGCGTATCGGTGCTTTACGTTCGACGCGGCAGATCGGTTCGGCGAGTATGGAGTGACGGGATGCTGTATTGTACGGATTGACCGTGACGTTGCCGACTTCGACACATTCCTCATGAGCTGTCGCGTGATCGGTCGCTCATTGGAATATGCGTTCGCGCGGTGTATCGTTGATGTGCTTCGCGCGGAAGGGGTGCGACTGGTGCGATCTTCATACGTCTCCTCCGCGAAGAACGCGCCTGCCGCCGATTTTTACGACCGTCTCGGGTTCATGCGGGTGGATGTGTACGACGGTGCCCGTCGGTACGCATTGGATTGCACGTCAGATACCATCAATTCGGTCCCGTACGTCACCGTACACTATGCAGGAACAAGAACTTAAACAGCTTTTCGCATCGGTGCTCGGGGTTGACGTGGCGGATATCGGTACGGCGACCGCGATGGAAACGGTTGCGGTATGGGATTCGTTGCGTCACTTATCGCTCGTCACCACTATTGAGCAGCGGTATGGAGTCGTATTCACGGATGCCGAGATCATCGCGATGGTGTCGTACCCGATAGTATGGGCGACGCTTGCGCAGCGTGCGGCGACATCGGCGAGCGAGTGATGCGCATCTATGCAGTATCATGAGGAGCGGCACCCCGTACATCTTCGTAGTATTGTCATCTGGGGCTACACAAACCAGCAGTGGCTCTGGGTGCCGCTTGCGCGGGAGCTCAAGCGCCGCCATGGTGCAGCCATTCACCTCGTGACGACGAATGATGCGAGTGTTGCATTTTGGAAGCGACAGGACGTTGATGGAGTGATCGATTCATACACCACCGTACATCATTTTTTTCTTGCGTACGGCAGCGTGGATGAATCCGAGACGGTCGCCTACGAGCGTGCACGTCAGCATGAGACCACCTATGGCCTGCTCGCGACCGATGCGCTCCAGGCGGATCGCCACCTTGGGCGGGGATTTGCTGCGGCGGGGCCAGGTCATGCGCGCTCGCGGTTGAGCGATCAGGCAACGTACGAAAGATCCATCAATTTTTTTAATCGTGCGGCGAAGTTCTGGGAAGAGTACTTCGATCGCGTCGCGCCCTCGTTGATTATTGGTACCACGTCGAGTGTGCTCGGCAAGTTGTGTGTGGCCATTGCGCGGCACCGCCGCATTCCTACGCGAACGCTTTTTCTGATGTACTACCAGTCATATCACGGGTGGGGCGTGGATGAGTATCTTGCGGTGCCGGCGATTGCGAGTCGGTACACGGTGATGAGCGATGCGGAGGCGGCTGCGGTGGTGACGGATGATGCGCTCGCTGCGATGCGACGCATTCCGTTCACCGACGCGTACTATCGGTCATTCGCGCGGCAAGCGTCATTGCGGGCACTGGTGAAAAAGGCATGGATACAGATTCGGCATGCAGTGTATCGGCGTGTTCGCGGGGTGGTGACGATGGGCAATTACCACCTTGGAGAGCAGTTGCGTGCGCTTGCGCGCGTCCGCGCGGATTTCCATCGTCTCATGCGGATGCCCCTCGCGGATGCTTCGGCACTTGCGGGTATGGCGTATGTTTTTTTTCCGCTCCATGTGGAGCCAGAATCGTCCGTGGGACTCATGAGTCCCGAAATGAACGAGCAGCTCGCATGCATTGAATTCCTTGCGAAGAATCTTCCCGCGGGTGTGCGACTCGTCGTGAAAGAGCACCTCCCTGCAATCGGGCGGCGTCCGCGGGATTTCTACGCGACGCTTTTCGATATTCCGAATGTCATCATGCTCTCGCCGTACGCGTATGCGCTCGACGTCGCGCGTGGCGCGCGTGCGGTTGCGGTGATTACTGGGACGCTCGGCCTTGAATCCGCAGTGCTCGGTGTGCCGGTCATCTCATTCGGATTGCACAATATGTACGGCTTCCTCCCGCACGTTCACGTGGTGGAATCATGGACGGCACTTCGGCCGCTCCTCGCGCAGCTCTGTGTGGATCACGACGCGGGAGCACGCACACAACGCCAACGCGATGGTCGCCGTTTCCTTGCGGCGCTGCAGCAGGTGGGATTCGATTTTTCTTGGAGCGATTACGCGTCGAAGCAGCGCGCGCCTGCGACCACGCGTGAAGTGGAGGCGTGCTACCGATCGCTGCTCGACAGTATAGAAATGGGCGGCGCATCTGACGCGTGTGCGGACAACGCACAGCGTCCTGTGCCCATCGCACTATGACCCCATCGGTGGCCTCCCCGCGCGCACTCGTCGCGCACTTCCGTACGTTCGCGCGTCTCGCGCGGGCGCAGTTTCTGCTTCTGCCGCCACTCATGCTCGTTGCCGGGCTGTTCGAGGGCATCGGCATCGTGCTGTTCCTCCCCGTGCTTGAGCGTCTCGCGGCGGGCACCGGCGCGAGTACGCCTCCGCTCTTCGGCATGGCACTCACCGCACTGCACCTCACGACGCTCCCCGCGCTCCTCGGTGCAATCGCCGCGCTCTTCCTCGCTAAATTCGCCGTGACGCTTTTTCAGCAACTCCTGATCCAGCGTATCACGCGCGATCTCTACCGATCGCTCGCACGCCGCCTCATTCATGGCTGGACCACATCGGAGTATCGTGAGTTCTATCTCCAGGCAACGACTGGTACGCTGACGAACGTGCTCACGCGGGAGCTATGGACATTCCTCGGTGCATTTTCATATTTTTGCCAGCTCCTCGTGCAAGCGGCGTACATCGGCATCTATCTCGGCGGGTCGCTCCTCCTCGATCCCCGCATCACCAGCGTTGCGGTGGCGTTCGGCGGTGTTGCGATCCTCGGGCTGCGGCGTTGGATGGGCGTTGCGGGCGCACATTCGCTGCGATTCACTGCGGCGAACGTGCAGTTTCAGGATCGGCTCATTGAATTTTTGCAGCATTTCAAGTACCTCAAGGCGACTGCACGGTTCCCCACCGTGGAACGCCGCCTCCACGAAACGATCGAGGAGATGACCGCGCACCAGTACCGTATGGGCGTCATTGGTGCTGCGATGGCCGCCGTGCCGGAGCCCGTCGCAATGCTGCTGCTCATCGCATTCCTCTACGGGAGCGTCATCGTCCTCGGGAACGCCTTCGCGGCGACCGCGGTGCTTGCGCTGTTGCTCTACCGGATGCTCATGCGCATCCTTGTACTCCAGACGAGTTGGCAGAAGTTTGTCGGGTGCAGCGGATCGCTCCACGCGGTTTCGGCTGCGGTGGTTGCTGCCGAGGCGCACCCGGAGACGCGCGGCACGACGGCAGGCGCAACGCTCACACACGCCATCGTGTTTGATGGCGTACATTTTTCCTACCCCGCGCCTTCCGGCGGTGCCGTCGCGCGGGCGGTGCTCGCCGATGTTTCCCTGCGCATTCCCGCGCGGACCACCGTTGCGATTGTTGGTCCGAGCGGCGGCGGGAAATCCACCATTGTGGATCTCCTCACTGGCGTCCTCCGGCCTACTGCGGGGCGTATTACGGTGGACGGGCACGATGTCTGTTCGATGCATCGTGATGCACTCCGCGCGACCATTGGGTACGTCGCGCAGGAGATCCCCATGTTCAACGATACGATCGCACACAACGTGGACTGGTGGTCGCACGCGAACGATAGCGAGGTGCGGCGGCGGTGCGCGGAGGCATCGTGCGATTTCATCGCGCAGCTGCCGGAGCAGTTTGCGACGTGCGTCGGCGAGCGCGGCATTGCCCTCTCGATGGGCCAGCGACAGCGCATCGCGATTGCGCGAGAGTTGTTCCGTGATCCGGAGCTGCTCATTTTTGACGAAGCGACGAGCGCGCTCGATTCGGCATCCGAGGAGGTCATCCGTCAGCACATCGAGCGCCTTGCGGGGAAGCGAACGATTGTGCTCGTCGCTCATCGCCTCTCGACAATCCGTCATGCGGATTATCTCTATGTCATTGATGGCGGCCGCGTTGCGGAAGAGGGAACCTATGATGCGCTCATCGCGAATCCCGCGAGCGCATTCGCAAGAATGTGCGCACTCCAAACGCTGTCCACCTAACGATGACATCCTGGACGATACGCCTTGCGTCGCACGAAGACGCAGCGGCGTGGGATGCGTTTGCAGATGTAGCGGCCTCGGTGCCGGTGATGGCGCGTTTCGCGTGGGGGCGCGCGATTACCGCTACGTACGGCGTGCCGATCCTCCGATTGCTCGCCGCAGATGCACGCGGGCGTATCGTCGGCATCTGTCCCGTATGCATCGCAAAAAACGGGTGCGCGTATTCGTTGCGGTACGGACTGGCAGCGCAGGACGATACAGTCGCTGCGGCACTCCTTAATGCCGTGCGAGCGGAGTGCGTCGCGCGCGGCGTCACTGCGGCACTCGTCACATCAGGAACACGCACATACGCGGTGCCGTATCCAACGCGTGCAAAGGAAACGGTCGTGATCCCCATCGTCGCAACGGAAGAGGAGACATGGACGTCGCTGCGCAACAAAACGCGGAATATGATTCGTCGGGCGCAGCGCGAGGGGTGTACCGTACGAGAAGACCGTGATGCGTGCGATGCGTTTTATGTACTCCTCGCGCGGCGGATGCTGGCGAAGGGGGTGCCCGTGCACGCGAGGCGCTTCTTTGCCACGCTCCTCCGGGAACTCGGGGATGCCGGTGCGTTGCTCATCGCGGAGCAGGATGGACGCATGGTGGGCGGCATGCTGCTGTGTCTCGGGCCGCGGTGCGCCGTCTATCCGTACCAGGCGACGGCACGCGGCGCGGAGCGCAGCGCTGCGACGCAGCTCCTCATCTGGGAGGCGATGCGGCGGTGCGTTGCGCGCGGCATTCCGCTCCTGGATATGGGCGAGTCCTCCGTCGGGAGCAGCGTCCACGCATCGAAGCTGCACTTCGGCGGGAAGTCGCACACCATTGCGTACTACGATGTGCTCGAAGGGGCACCGTCGCGCACGTTGGACGGTCGCGTACGCGCTGCGGTACTGCGCGCGGCTGCGGTGGGTATGCGTGTGCTTCCGACACCCCTCGGCGTGCGTCTCGGTTCGTTCGTGAAGCGCGCCGGACGCCTCGTATGACGATCATCGCCTATCGTACTGCAATCGCTTCTCGTGCGCGTGCGTGTGTCCGGGTACGGCGCGGACAGTGGTTCGCTGCCCGTGTGCGCGTGGTGTCACCACCGGTGCCGGATGGGTACGTGTTCGGTGCGTTGAGCCCGGCACAGATCGCGGAGGATCGTATCATCGCAGCACGCGGCCGTACGGCGCGGTTCCTCGAGCGGTATGCTGCCGGCAATCGTGCGTACGGGTTCTTGACACAGGACGGCTCCATCGCGGCGTACGGTTGGTGCTCCGGCGCAAACGATTCTGGAGTCGTGGTACCGTGGGAGCTCGGCGTGCGGCTCGATATTCCGGCGGGCACGCTGTATGTGTGGGACTGCTACACGATGGAGCACCACCGTCGCCGTGGGCTTTACACGCAGATCCTCCTCGCGATGCGTGCGTATGCGTACGAACGTGGAGCAGCGAGGATGGTGATGTGCGCCGCAGACGAGAACGCGCCCTCGCGTGCCGGCATTGTGGCGGCAGGGTTCCGCTCCATTGGAGCGTACGCAATTACGCGCGTTGGTGCGATGACGGTGCTCCGCGCCGGATCGCACCGGTCGGTACGTTGGGGGAGCACACCACATCCGTTCTCGTGGCATTTCGTATGATCATGCAATTATGCCGCGGTGTGATCCGTCGTTGTGGTGCGCGCGTCGCTTTCCGTCGCATGGTGCGCGTGTGGATGCGCATCCGCGACCTCGATACGCTCGCGCGCGTCCTCGCGACGCAGCGGTTCTCAGAGCAGCGTGCGCCAGTTGTCCATGTTGGCCCGGATGCCAACCGCATCCTCGTGCTTGCGCCGCATCCCGACGATGAATCCATTGGGTGTGGTGGCGCATTGCTCCTTGCACGCCGCCGCAACGCGGTCGTGCACATCGTTCATGTGACGTGCGGCGAGGCGGATCCCGAGAGCGTGGAAGCACGCATGCGCGCGGAGGAGGCACAGGGGGTCGTCGCGGTACTCGGTGCCACGTGTGTAGCGTGGGAGTACCCGACGCGCGCGATTCCTCCGGCGGCAGCCGAACGCATCCGCGAGGCGATTGTTTCCTTCCGTCCCGATGTCGTGTTCCTGCCGTTTTTTGTTGACGATCATCCGGACCATCGTCGTGTCGCGGAGCTCTTTGCACTCGCATACGCCGATACGTCGCCGCTCACCACGGAGGTGTGGGCGTACCAGGTCTACTCGGCGGTACTCCCGAATGTCATCGTAGATATCACGGAGGTCATGGATGCCAAGGAGCAGCTCGTGCGCCGTTTTACGAGCCAGCAGGAAACGCGTGATTGGGCGCACTACGTCCGCGGAATGAACGCGTGGAATAGCCGATTTCTCCGCACGCGGGACCCGCGGTACGCCGAGCAGTACTGCGTCATGCCGGCCACCGAATACGTGCAACTCTGCGGGGAGTATTTCCCCCGGGTTGCGGCGCGGTAGCACGGCGCGCTACGCTGCGAGTACATGGCGACACTTTCCGTGATTATCCCGGTCTACAACGAGGCGAAGACGATCCGCTCCATTGTGGATCTCGTGCGATCCGTGGATCTAGGCGACGTGCAGAAAGAGATTATCGCGGTGGATGATTGTTCCACCGATGGAACGCGGGAGGCCCTCCACGCGCTCGCGGCGGATGGCGTCCGTGTCCTCCTCCACGAGCGCAACCGCGGAAAGGGTGCTGCGCTCCGGACGGGGTTTGCGGCAGCGACGGGCGACTACCTCGTCGTGCAGGACGCGGATCTCGAGTACGATCCGCACGACTACCCACTCCTCCTCGCGCCGCTTCTCGCCGGTACCGCGGATGTCGTGTACGGTTCGCGGTACCTCGGGAATCGTCCGCGTCCGGTGACGCGGTTTTGGCACTCGCTCGCAAACCGTATCATCACGCTCTGCGCGAACATGACGACGAACCTCGCACTCACGGACGTTGCGACGTGCTACAAGGCATTCACGAAGGAGGCGATGGCGCGCATCCTCCCGCGCCTCACCGCGGAGCGGTTCGATATCGAGGTGGACATCACGGCGCGCGTCGCGAAGGAGCGGCTGCGGCTCTACGAGGTGGGGGTTGTGTACGTCGGGCGGAGCTATGCGGATGGGAAGAAGATCGGCGTGCGCGATGGGATTGCATTTCTCTGGGCGATGGTGAAGTACAATTGGCTGCGATCGTAAGGGTATGGATCACTCCTCATTCTGGTTTGGGAAGCGCGTCCTCGTCACCGGTGGTGATGGGTTCGTCGCGTCGCATCTCATCTCAGCGCTCCAGCGCCTCGGCGCGGTTGTCGTTATCACGGTGCGGCACCAGCGGCCCGTGCGCACGCTCGACCTCGTTCGCACCACTGCGGACATACAGCTCCTACCTCCGGACATCGAGCAGTGCGACCTGCTGGATTTTGATGTGCTTCGGCGCGTCTGCGATCGTCACCAGGTTGATACGGTCTTCCATCTCGCGGCATCCGCAATTGTCAGTGACGCGGCCAATTCTCCGGTTTCGACGATCGAAAATAATGTCATGGGGACGTTGAACGTTCTGGACGTTGCGCGCATCAACAAGATTCCACGCGTCCTGGTGGTGTCCTCCGATAAGTCCTACGGCGACCATGCGGGCGATCCGCGCGAGGGATTGCCATACCGTGAGGATTACGCGCTCCGGGGGCTTGATGTGTACTCTGCGTCAAAGGTATGCGCGGACATGCTCGCGCAGACATACGCGTACCAGTTTAAGGTGCCAGTGCTCGTGGCGCGTGCGTGTAACATCTACGGGCCCGGTGATCTCAATTTCTCGCGGCTGATTCCAAAGACCATCATGTGTCTCCTCGCCGGGCAGCCGCCGATTATCAATCTCGGGAATGAACGCGTGCTTCGCGAGTTCATGTACGTCACGGATACGGTCGCTGCGTACCTTCTTCTCATGGAACGTATTGCGGATTACTACGGGCCAGAGAATGCACATATGCCGGTTGCGGGGCGCGAGACGTACGGGTGGGCGGCCTTCAGCGTTGGGAACTACCTCGCAGAGGAGCTGCGCGACTTCACGCGGTGCGGGAGCATTCGGAGTGTTGTGTCCATCATTGATCTCCTCCGTCGACGCGTCCGCGACATTGCGCCGGTGACGCGTGCGAAGCCCGCCAACTTCATTGAGATTCCCGATCAGTTCCTCGATTCCAAAAAAATTCGTGCGCTCGGATTCCATCCGCGCGTCTCGTTTGAAGAAGGGATTGAGCGCTCGATTGCGTGGTATCGGAGCAACGAGGCGTACCTTCGGCCGTTTGCATTCCGCTACATGGCCGGCAAAGACCTTGCGACGGCCCCGGTACAGGCGACGATCACCGCTCGTTGATATGCATTTCCGTGAGACACTCCGGGCGCATCGGTACATGATTGTGCTCGTGAGCGTCGTCATGCTCGCGTACGCGGTGGGTTCCGTGCATATCATGCGGAACTTTTCGGATATCGGCAGCGCGCACGATGGGCAGTACACGAACGTATCGGCGCACCTCGTGCGCGAAGGCGTGTACTCGCTCGGCGCGCGCGATGCGGCGGGACAGCTCCTGCCGACGGCAACCGTACCACCCCTCTACACGTTCCTCTATGCAGCAAGCTATAAGATGTTCGGCATTGGCGCGCTTGCCAATGAACCAATGCGCATCCTCCAGATGCTCGCAGCCATTGGGACGCTCCTCGTGAGTTGGTGCATTGGCCGGATGTTCAGCGCGCGTGCCGGGAATATCGCCGCGACGTTCGCTGCGCTCGATGGTACGGCGTTCTACTTTGCGCAGGATTACGACATTCCCGACACACTGCTCGGGTTTTTCCTTGCGTTGTGGCTGCTCTTCCTCGTGCGATTTTTTCGTGAGCATGCATCGGTGCGGAACATTGCCATGAGCACGGTATTCCTCGGGCTCGCGATGTGGACGAAGATCACGCCGTTTCTTTTGTGGGTCCCCGTTGCAGCGATGCTTGCCATCTTTCTCTGGAAGTCGCCACAGGTGTCGCGGCGACACGCGGTGCAGGTGGCTGCAGTATTTGCAACAATCATCGCGGTGTTCTTCGGCGGATGGACGATGCGGAATGTGATCGTTGTCGGCGCGACGTCATTTGCAAGCGGTGCCACATCGCTCCGATGGAATGCGGCGCACCTCGTCGCGTACCAGCAGGGGATTTCACAGCCGGAGGCGCGCATGCAGCTCGCAGAGCAGTACTTCCCGCCAGCACTCGTTGCGCGGGGGGAGGGCGCGGTGGAGCGCGAGGGCGGACGCGCAATGGCGCGCATCATCCTCGGGTCTCCCGTTGATTTTGGCATCGTGACACTTCGTGCAATGCCTGGTTTTTTCTTCGGGACGTTCCCGTCGTACTTGTTCGCGGGTGCGGAAACAGCGCGCGCGCTCGAAGTGCGTGCGGCGGAAACGCACGGCATGCGCGCGCTCCTCCCGGAGCTGTGGGGCGATGGTCGTTACGGCTACGTCCTCGCGTACGTTTTTGCGAAAGCGCATCTGCTCTTCCTCTACGGCGTAGGACTCGTCGGCGCAGGCGTGCTCCTCCGTCGACCGCGTGATCGCTGGGTGCTCGCATTGTGCGTACTGACTGTCGCATACGTTGTGGCGGTTTCTGGTGCGGCGGCGCAGGCACGATATCGAACAACGATCCTTACGATTGCGTATGTGCTTGCCGGTATCGGGTTGTCAGCAGCATACACGTGGATGCACACGCGCATGCGACAGCGCGCAGCGGCATAAGCTATGGCCACACGCCTCCTTGCATTGCCGGATACATTTCCGGTCCGCACCGCGATGATTGGCGCGGTGCGTGTTGCGGTGATTGGTCATCTGCACGAGCATGATGCGCGCGCAGCGGAAACGATTACCGCAGCATGCACCAGCAACGGCGTGCTCCGCGATGACGGCGCAATCGCGGAGGCACTGCGGTCTCTCCGTGGGAATTTTGCCTTCGTGATGACTGATTGCGAGAACCGCGTGCTCGCGGCGGTGGATAAAATCAAAAGCTACCCCGTGTTCGTGATGCGGGAAGGTACATCGTGCACCATCGGATGCGATGCGCGTGCGTTTCACAGCACGGGAGCGCCGTCGCACGATGCGGTGCGCGAGTTTGCGATGACAGGATATGTGACCATGGGAGAAACGCTCGTCCCGGAGCTGCGGCAACTTCGGGGTGGCGAAGCACTCATCGCGGAATCCGGTGGTGCGACACGGATTGTGGACTACTATCAGTTCGCGGGCACGCCACGGCATGATGCATCATTCGAGGATGCCGTGGCAGAGTGCGCTGCGGTGACACGAGGCATCTTCGAGCGTCTTGCGCAGCGCCTCGCGGGCCGCACGGCGCTCATCCCGTTGAGTGGCGGGTATGATTCACGGCTCGTTCTTACGATGCTTCGCCATGTCGGCTATGATCGAATCCAGACGTTCTCGTACGGTGTGCCCGGCAACTGCGAGGCGGCCGCGGCACGCGTCATCGCGGAGCGCGTTGGTGTGCCTTGGACGTTCGTTCCGTACACGCGGACATTTGGGCGGGCTCTGTATCATACATCCGAACGCGAGCAGTACTTTGCATTCGCGCACGAGCGATCGGCGATTCCCATGATGACCGATTTCTACGCGTTCTGCGATGACGCGCGGCGCGCGCAGTTGCCGAAGAACGCGGTGGTGATCAACGGACAGACCGGCGATTGTATCAGCGGCGGACACATCCCTGCAGCATGCATGGCACCAACGGTGACTCGTCGTGCATTCCTCGACGCAATTCTTGCGAAGCATTACTCGCTCTGGTCGAATCTCCGGACGCCTGCGAACGATGTGCGTATGGAACAGCGCATCATCGCCGCGCTCGGCGGTGCGTTGCCGGACGCGATGGAGCCGAGCATCGCGGTGCAGCGCTATCAGGAGTGGGAGTGGCGCGCGCGCCAGTGCGAGCACGTGGTGCGTGGCCAACGCGTCTACGATTTTTTTGGTCTTGCATGGGAGTTGCCGCTCTGGGATGATGCGTATCTCGATTTTTGGGTGTCCGTACCGGCACCACTACAGTACCGTCAGTTGCTGTACGGTGCAATGCTTCGCGCGTATGATCCATACGGAGTGTTCCAGGCCCCGCTCCGTCGTTTCACGCCTCCGTGGCCTGCTGCGGCAGCGAGTGTGTGCTTCGCGGCATTTGGAGCGCAGGCGGACACGATGCGGCGGAAGTACCTCCAATACTGGCAGAAGTACGCGTATTTTTACGCCATCTATCCGTACCGCGAGTACCGGCGTTTTGCGACGGATCATCGCAATCCCAGCTCGTGCCTCGCGCAGACGGTCCTCGCGGAGTACTATGGCGTGCAACCCGAAACGCTCCTCATATGAGCAGGATGCTCCGCGTCACCATCCTCCACGAGCCGTGGTACAGTTCCACGGGTATTGCATTCCTCTTTCCGCTCTACGTCCACCGGCGCGCGCTCGCAGCGCACGGGGTGGCGCTCCGGTTCACGACACGTGCGGAGGAGGCATTTCGCGCAACGGATGTCCTCGGCGTGACCAGCCGATTTTGCAAGCACTGGTGGCGTGACGGCGGTGTCGAGCGTGTGACGCGGTGGCTCGAGGACGCGCGCCGCGCCGTCGGCCGCGTCGTGTGGTTTGACCTTACGGAGAGCACGGGAACAACGCATTTCGCGGTGCTGCCGTACGTGGATCGATACGCGAAGATGCAAGCATTGCGGGACCGCTCCGGCTATCTCCAGCAGTACATCGGCGGTCGCATATTCACGGATTACTACGCGCGCCTGTTCGGCGTGCGAGACAGCGAGGACGTTGATGCGCATCTCGCCGCGCCTGCAGATCCGGAGCACCTTGAGAAAATTGTGGTGTCGTGGAACGCGGGGCTCGCGCACTACGGCGTGCTGGGCCCCAAGTGGCACCACCTCTGGCACCACAGCCGCGGCGTGCTCCCGCGTTGGTACGCGCACCGATGGACGGCGCCCCGTGCTGACCGTCAGCGCGCGTTGAGCTGTCGGATCGGCACGTATCACCACCGCGCGACCGTTGCTGCGCCGCGCAAGGAGTTGGCGCGACGGCTCGCGGCGCACCTCCAGACGCAGAAGATTCCGCGCGCCGCGTTTTTCGCAGAAATGCGACAGTCGCGTGCGACACTCTCGCCATTTGGGCTCGGCGATATTACGCTTCGCGATTTTGAGGCGGTTATCTGCGGCGCGGCAGTGCTCAAGCAGGATATGGGGCATGTGGAGACGTGGCCCGATCTTTGGGTACCGGGAACAACGTACCTTCCCTTCGCGTGGGATTTCTCCGATCTCGATGCGCGGATTGATGACGTGCTGTGCGATCCGCAGCGCACCATCGCGATTGCCGCTGCGGCACAGGAGCGGTATCGTTCCGCGCTCTTTTCGTCGGCCGGGCGAGAGGAATTCTGTGAGCGTTTTCTTTCTTACATCACATGCCTCGCACCATCTGCTACCTCGAGAACGGCACCTCCGGCGGCGGTTCGTTCGAGAGCGTGACGCTCCTCGCACAGCACCTCGATCGTTCGCGGTATGTTCCGGTTGTGGTATTCGTGAATGAAACGCCGCACGCGGCCGCGCTTCGCGCCGCAGGTGTCTCGGTGTTCGTCCTTGAAGATCCGGTGTATTCACGCACGGCATCGCAGTACGGGAGGAGGATGCGCCTCGGTATGCGTACGGCAGCTGCGTGGATGGTGCCGCGTGCTGTCGCGTCAGCGGATGCGTTCATGCACCGACGCACGCTCCGTGCGCTTGAGCGGCTCTTTGTGCGCGAGCGGGTGGCGCTCCTCCACTGTAATGATCAGAGCGTTCGCGACTGGTACGGCATCGTTGCGGCGCGCCACGCAGGCATCCCCGTGGTGAGTCACCTGCGATCGGTTCGTATGGGTGGTATCCCGCCGTCTTTTGCGGCGGCAATCGTTGACACCGTGACACAGTTCATCGCAAACTCGCGGTACACAGCAGATGTCTGGCAGGCGGCGCTCCATATGCCACCCGCGCGCATGACGGTGATTCCGAATGCGTTGGCATTGCACCCTGCGTGTCCGGTGGATATTCGGCGGGAGCAGGGGATTCCTGCCGGCGTGCCGCTCATTGGGTGTATTGGAAACTTCATGGCAGGGAAGGGACAGGAGCACCTCGTCGCTGCGCTCGTGCGCATCCGAGCGCAGCGGCCGGATGCGCACTGCATCTTCATCGGCGATGGTCCGCTTCGCGCGGCGGTGGAGCAGCGCGTCGATGCGCTCGGTCTCCGCAATGCGGTGCGGTTCACGGGGTATGATTCTCGCGTGCGCGGCATTGCCGCCGCATGTGACGTCCTCGTTGTTCCATCCGACACCGAAACATTTGGTCGAGCGATTCTCGAGGGGTACGCGGCGCGCTGTCCGGTCGTCGCGACGGGGGTGGGCGGCATCCCGGAAGTCCTCACGGATGGGGTAACGGGGCTCCTCGTACCGCCCGCAGATCCACAGTCCCTCGGGAATGCCATCCTTCGTTTTTTGGCTGATTCGGGGCTCGTTGCACGGTGCATTGCAGCGGGATACGATACATGCGTACAGCGGTACGCGGTCGCCCCGCACGTCGCTGCGGTTTCCGAGGTATACGATGCAATCTTTGCACCGCACGGAACCTCCGTATGATGCCTACGCTCCAATTTGCACGTTCCGTTCGTCGTCGCTGGCTTCCGCCGGACGCAGCACCGGTGCGTGCTGCACGGACCGTGACGCGCTGGGCGCTCGCGTGTGCGTACCCGCGCGGCGTACCGGTACACATCGGGAACGCGGGGGAGTTTCGGATCCTTCCGGCACTCGCGGTCGGGTCGCTCGACTATGCGTCGTGGGGTACCGGAAAGAATGCGGGATTCACTGCGTGGGTTGTGGCGTGTCGGGGGAAGCGCGCGGCGTTCGACATCGGTGCGCATATTGGGCTCTACGCGATGCCAGCGAGCCGCGTGCTTGCATCAGGAGGGCGATGCTACGCATTCGAACCCGCCGCTGCGAATGCGGATGCGCTCGAACGTCATTGTGTGTTGAATGGGTGCGCGAACGTCACCGTCACTCGCGCGCTCGTTGGCGCAACGGTGCGCGACGCGGTGCCATTCTTTGAGCAGGCAGTAGTTGTTGGCATGAATTCCATTGTCGTGACCAAGCACGAGGATCGATACGAGCGTATGGTGCGTCCGCAGGTGACGGTGGATGCATTCTGCGCCGCGCATGACGTCGTGCCGGAGGTGGTCAAGATTGACGTTGAGGGCGGCGAGATTGGCGTGCTTGTCGGAGCGCGTGCAACGTTCGCTCGTGCGCGTCCCCGCGTATTCTTGAGTGTGCACCCACGGCATCTTGTCGCACTGGGGACATCGGTTGCGGCGCTCGCGGATTGTATTCGGGATCTCAAGTACCGTGTCACTGACGTACTGGGGAATCCGGCAGATGTGCACCATTGTACTGAAGTTATCCTTGAACCCATGTGACACCGCGTTCGCTGCAGAATCACTTTCATGCGTTTGGCGTTCGTGACGGCATTGTCGGTATTGCGCACGCGGTGCCATACCTCGCGACGCGGTACGTGCTGCGTCGGCCGACGCTTCGTCGTCGCGTATTCGACTACACGCTTGAGCTCGACGCGCGCGATCCCGGTATTTCCAAGACGCTTGCGGTATTCGGGAAACGAGAGCTCGAGCATCGTGCCATTTTGACGTCCGTCCTCAAATCTGGAATGACGTGCTGGGACATTGGCGCCAACATTGGGTACTACGCAATTATGGAAGCGCGGCTGGTGGGGCCGCAGGGCAAGGTGTACGCGGTAGAGCCCGCGCCAGCGAACGTCGCGCTCCTTCGCCGGAACATCGCACAGAACAACGTAGGCGGTATCGTCGAGGCCATCTCGGGCGCTGTCTCGAACTGCGACGGTACTGCGACGTTCCACCTTTCCGCACTGTCGAACGTCCATAGTTTCCATCCGGTGTCGTTCAGGACTGGCGAGCGCGTTTCGTCCATGACCGGGAAAACAATTCCGGTGCGGACGTTTGACGTGCCAACGTTCCTCTGTGGGCGGCGTAAGGTGGATCTCGTGCGGATGGATATCGAAGGTCACGAGGTTGAAGTATTCGAGGCGATTGCACGCGCGGTGCGCGCGGGGCAGTTCCGCGGCATGGTGCTCTTTGAGACGCACTTTCCGAAGTACGACGACGCGCAGCACAACATGCGCGATCGTTTCCGCGAGCTCGTCGGACTCGGGTATCGTCCGCGCATCATGGCTTCCACAGAGCGCGGGACCCCGCGATTTCTTGCGGCGGGGTATGCGCCGTCCGCGCACATCCGCACCGATGGCGAGATTCGCACACTCTTCACGGACGTGCGTCCAGACGATGCGGAGCGGTTCCTCTGCGATACCGGCGGTGTGCGCACGATACTCCTGGCATGCGGATCCTGATGGTGATTGGACAATTTGCACCTACCGTTGGTGGTGCCGAGCGCCAGTGTGCGCTCCTCGCCCGCGCGCTCGCTGCGCGCGGGCATGCCGTGCGTATCCTGACCGTGCGGCCGGATGTCGCGGTACCACGGCACGAAACGATGTACGGAATCCCTATCGAGCGCATCGTGTACCCCATCGTGCGCATCCGAGGGCGGCGCATCGGGTGTGGATTCCTCGCATTGCCCATCTTCGCGTGGCGCGTATGGCGGCTACTTGCAACGCATGACATCGTGGTTGCGCACCAAGCGCTTTGGCCGGCATTCGCAGCGCTCCTCGGTGCACGCCTGCGGTATCGGCCGCTCATCGTGAAGCTCGGGAATAGCGGGGAACGGTTCGATCTCGATGTACTGGAACGGGCGCACTGGTACGGCAGATATGCAGCGCGTCACCTCGTGCGGCACGTCGTGCGGTTTGTGGCGACAAGTACGGCAGTGCGCGCAGACCTCCGGCGCGTGGGGATCCCCGATGCGCGCATTGCGGATATTCCGAACGGCGTGCTTCTGCTGCCACGCATCCCGTCCCGCGTTGCGCCTGACCGCATGCGGTGCGTATTCGTCGGCACCCTGACACCCAAGAAAGACGTTGCCATGTTTTTGGATGCCATCGCGCGCCTCGCGCCTGCGGTGCGCGCGCGTATGGCAGTGACTATCGCCGGCGATGGGCCGCTCCGCGGGGAGCTTGCGGCACGCGTCGCTGCGAGTGGGATGAGTGATGTCGTCACCTTTGCGGGTGCGGTTGCAGATGTACCCGCGTTGCTCGCGCATCAAGATGTATTCGTGCTCCCGTCGCGCACCGAGGGACTCGCCAATGCTGCGCTCGAAGCCGCGGCGGCTGGATTGCCGCTCGTGCTCACCCGCGCGGGTGGCAATCCGGACCTCGTTTCGGATGCGGTGGTCGAGGAAGCCGTTGGCGGTATGAGGCGCGGCGCGACGGGTATCCTGGTACCGCCGGGCAATGCCGCTGCGCTTGCGGATGCGCTCGCGTGGCTCCTGACGCACCCGGAGGAGCGTCTGCGTATGGGCGCGGCGGCGCGCGCGCTCGTGGAACAGCGGTACCGCTTGGAGCAGGTTGCTGCGCAGTACGAAGCGCTCTGCACGGCGCTGACGCGGCCACGCATCGTCCACCTCGTCACGTTCCTGGATTCTCTCGGCGGGATGGAGCGACAGGCGCTGCAGCTCGCTCGTGCGTTCCGCGAGCATGGTCATGGGGCATGGTTCATTACCACGGCGCATACGAGCACCCTCCGCGAGCAGCGCCTTTCGCTCGCGGGAACGATCAATGGCATGCGGGTCTATCGCATCCCCTTCGTCCGCGGCTGGCAGCGGTGGAACGCAGCCGCGTACCTCCTTGGCAGTATTGCGATCCTCATCGCATTGCGAAGACGATATGACATCATCCACGCGCATCAACTCCATACGGCTGGAGTGGTCGCCTGCATGGCACGGAGCATACTCCGGTCTGGGCATGTCATCATCAAGAACGCGTGCGGTGGTTCGTATGGCGATGTCGCGGCGCTGGAGCGCCTAGGTGGCGGTGTGGCGCTTCGTGTGGTGCGGCGGTACGCGGATGCATGTGTTGGTTTGAGCGGTGAGAGTGTCGATGAAATGCGGTACGCACAGCTCCCGGGCATTGTGGAGATTCCGAATAGCGTTGACGTTGTTCACTTTATGCCTCCCGATGCACACGCACGCCGCGCCGCGCGGACGGTGCTGGGCATCGGCGAGGAATGGGTGGTACTGACGGTCGGCCGCCTCCATCCGCAGAAGAATATCGAGACGCTGTTTGCGGCCATTGCGCTGCTGCCGCAACAGGTGCAAGTGCTCGTCGTTGGTGACGGACCGCTCCGGCATGCGCTTGTGCAGCGCGCGCAAGCGCTGCACATCCATGAGCGCGTACGCTTCATCGGTGCGGTGCATGATGTCCGGCCGTACTACCACGCCGCGGATGCGTTCGCGCTCGCATCGCGGGCAGAGGGGATGTCTAATGTGCTCTTGGAGGCCATGGCGTGCGGACTCCCGATCGTCGCATCGGATCTGCCGTCCGTGCGTGCCATAGCGCCTGCCGCCGTGCTCGTTGCGCCGGATGATGCAGCCGCGTATGCGCGCGCGTTGCAATTCTTCCACGATGATCCTGCGCGCGCGGCCGAGCGGGGAGTGGTAGGACGGGCGTATGTCACTGCCGCATTTGGGATATCCCAGGTGACACGTCGCTACGCGGAGTTGTACGATACATTCATGACGCGGTTATGAGAAGGTATGGCCTGGATCCGTTCTATTACTGCAGATATTCGTGAAGTGCTTGCCGATCGCGAGCGCCGATGGCTGCATGCGAGTGTGCTTGCGGCATTCGCGTTGTTGCCGTTCACTGCCTTCGGGGTGCAGATACCGATCGCGGTTCCGGTCATCGGCGCATCCGTCAAGCTCACGGAACTTACCCTGTTCGCCGTGCTCCTCGCCGCAGTGCATGCAGTTGCAACGAAGCGCCTACGGATCTTGCGTGCGCCGGTGCTTTACGCACTCCTCGCCCTCAATGCGGCAGCGCAGTTCACTGCGTACTCGATCGCGGGGGATCGCGCCCTCCTCCTGGACGTGGGCATTGCAGTTGCGCGCTACAGCGTCCTGGTGTTCCTGCTCGTGAACGTCCTGCGGTCTGATCGGTTGCTCCGTGCCGTGCTCACAACGATGGGCACCGCGTGCCTCGCGGTCATGGCGGGGACCTACGTCAACTTGATCGTCGCGCACGGAGCGCTGCCAACGCATGCAATCGCAGCGATCGTCGGGAGCGGGACACCCCATGTGCTCGCGTACGCGCTCATCGCGTTTGGGGGCGGCATCGTATATCATTTCGTGCGCGGCCGACGGTCCTGGTGGGGTGACGGCATGTTCCTTGTGCTTGCGGCGTTGTGGATACAGCTCGTATTCGTTGCGTTCGTCAAGATCGGTCAGATCGTGCTGTTCGCATTTCTGGTGATGCTCCTGCCCGCGGTGTGGCGGCAGTGGCGCCGCGCCGCGCTTCTCGTGGCGCTATTCGTGCTCGTCGCAGCATACCGTCTCAATATTGTGGACATTCGCAACGGCGTGCACGCGTGGGCCGTGGAAAGCGCTGCGGGCATCGCTGTACGCCGCGCAATGCCGATGCAGTACCCGGTATTCCCGGTGTCGGGTGATGCGGTGGCTTTGGGTCTGCACGAGTGGGGCGGGCGCATCATTGCCCGCGTACCGCAGCCAGTACTGGCGCTGGCCCCTCCGCCCACGGCACCTCGTCCGGCGACGACAGCGATCGCACACGCCGATCGTCCGTCGTGGTTGTCATTCCGGCGAACGCCGAGTGCCACTGCGCTGCCGGTGGTGATGATCGGCGCTGCGCCAGTTGCGGTGCAGCCACTCCCGCCGCCAGAAGCGGTCGCGCCCGTTGTCGATTACTATAGTGAAGCAAATCGCGCACGAAGAAATTGGTCATCATCGCACGCAGGTGATTCGGTGAGCGTGCGCAAACGGGGATTGGCGGTAGGATGGGTGATCGGACGCACCCACCCGCTCACCGGTATCGGACCCGGGCAGCTGCGCGATAAAACTATCTTCGATGCATACTCGGAACAGGTTCGCGAGGAGGCGCGCGCGGCATCGCCGTATCCCTGGAAACACGTGTTCTTCCAGGATGAGGAGATCCTCGCCGCGCCTGCGGATAAAGGCATTTTTAATTTGTTTATGAACGCGTGGGCGGAGACCGGTGCGCCGGGCCTCCTTGCGATCATTGGGTTGCTGGGTATCGTGGGCATCCAAGGATTGCGGGCGCTCTGGCGCGCGCGTCGCGTGCGGGATATCCTGCCGATCGCAGTGCTGCTCCCGCTGTTTCTCGCACTCGTGCTCTACCACCAGACCATCTACATGTGGGTACATCCGTGGTTTTGGACGATGCTCGCGCTCACGTACGCGGCGGCACGGGTTGCACTGGATCACCCGCTGCCGCGCACACGGACGCGGTAGTATTGCCAGTGCCGCATCCATGACGGACGATACATTCCTATGCGTGTACTTATCACCGGCGGCGCGGGGTACCTTGGCGGTGCGCTCACGGATATCCTCCGCAGAACGGACCACGAGGTGCGCGTCTATGATGCGCTCCTCTACGAGGATGCGTATCGGAAGGATGTGCCGTTCGTCTTCGGGGACATCCGCGACCGTGCGCGACTCCAGCCGCAGCTCGATTGGGCGGACGTCGTCGTATGGCTCGCCGCGCTCGTCGGCGATCCCGCGTGCGCGCTCAACGAGCGATTGACGCTCGATGTGAATGTGTACGCACTGCGGTACGCAGCGGAGCACTTCGGTGGGCGGATCATCAACATGTCCTCCTGTTCGGTGTACGGCGCGGCCGAGGGTTTGCTCCACGAGCGCTCCGCGGTCAATCCGCTTTCGCTCTACGCGAAAACAAAGATTTGCACTGAGGAGATTCTCGCGCGGCACCGCAATGCGATCTCGTTCCGTCTCGGCACACTCTACGGCGTTTCCGATGTGCACGCGCGTGTACGGTTTGATCTCGTCGTGAACACGCTCACGATGCGCGCGGTGCTCCACAAGAAGATGAGCGTCTTTGGCGGTGCGCAGTACCGGCCGTTCGTTCACGTGTGGGACATTGCGCAGCTCATCGCGAGTCAGCTCGCTG
>JAUSKG010000021.1 GCA_030647005.1 bacterium | reverse complement strand
AGCTTACTGGCTGCCCACGCATGAGTTCCCTGTCCGACACAGACCGACGCCCCCTTACGGGAACGTCGGTTTTTCTGTGCTGCAACACCATGAAACTCCTCTCTTCTCGCAAGAAGCATCGTTTGCTCACTATTCCTGCGGTGTGACGACGATGCGGTTTGCGAATGGTGTCCAGGAATTTAGAGATATGTCTACGCACTCATTGGCCCCACTCACGCCAGATGCATCAAAACACAGATTCCCTCCCCCGTTTCCCGGGCAGCTCCCGTTGCAATACCCCCAGTTATCTGTGATCTTGATGCGGGGTTGGTAGATGCAGGCACCGGAGCCGCCGTCTACGCGGGGGTAGTCGGCATCCCAACACCCGGCGGGGCTGATGGAAGCATTGGCATCATTCCATGCACCATCGCAGCGGGTGAGACCTGCTTCGCCTTCGCAGGTGTAGGAGTTGATGAGGTGGACGGCACCTTTGGTGCAGCCGGCAGCACTGGAAGTGCCGAAGGTCGCGCCGTCACACTCGGGGAGGTGGTTGGGGATGGTTGAGTTGTCTATGGTGAGTGCTTGGCGGCCATTTTCTCCCCAATCGAAGTTCACGCTGCGGATGGGCATTTGGTCTGCGTTCGCCTGCATGTAGAAGTAGATGTCCGTGCGCTGGCCGTGCGCGAGGACCACGGGGGCGAGCGCATCCCCGTTGGCATCCTCGGCAAGTGATGTTCCGTTGATCGTCATGGTGTCTTTATATGCAGGGTTGAGCGGCGGAGGATTGTCATCATCGAGCGTGGACGGATCGCCGACGCCGTAGACGACGGGGGCGGTTGGAACATGGCTGCGATGTGCTGGCGCACTCGCGTCTCCGCTAATGTCCCGTGGCGGATCACCTGCAGCGTCTAATAATGTGAAGTAGCCATTGGCGAAGGAGGTCCACTGCCACTGCTGCACGACGCTCGCAAAGACCTCCTGGAGCTCCGCACGTGCGTCCGTGAGCGATTGCGCGGTTGATGCCGCAGTGGCCGTTGCTGCTGTTGACACCGAACAAAGGCCTTCACAGGAGTACGGTGTGCCGGCAAATGTATCCGATGTGGTCGGACGGTTGGGAGGATCTCCCACGAGAGTCGTTGCTTGTCCATCAATGAACCACGGACTGGTTGCAGGAGCAATCGCTGTGTCCGCGCGGCCAAACGGAATTGTCGCCGTCTGCTGTGTGTAGCCGAGGTGAGAAAGCCCATACGAAGACAGTGCCCACGTCCGATCGGTCCAGGGCTTGGAGTCGGGCGACCCGCTTACTTGCGCAACATTGGTGCACCATTCGCGGAAGCGGAAGAAGATGTTGTAGGGAGTATTGCGTGTTTCTGAGCCAGAAGCTGGATCAGCGTCATTGCAATATCCCGTGTCGATGGACATGAGCCGACGTGTAGCAGGATCCCACACGACTCGCACTCCAAGGTATTGTTTGTCTGCCGGTGCAGGTGAGCTTTGCGCACTAGCGTCTGTGAATGTGATTTCAACGCCACTGGTCTGCTCAGTATCGCAGAACGCTATTGCTGTAGGTGCGGTGATGACACTACCGTCAAAACGATGCCTCCCGCTACCGTAGTCGCTCTTATCCCAACACCATACGCCGCCTTTTGTGTCCCAGCCACCAGCGGCGACCGTCGCGCGGCTCTGCTTCTTACCGTTGAATACTTTCGGTACAGGCGAACTGTCGTGTCTATCTCGCTGCGCACACGCGATCCAATCACTTGATTGTCGTAAGGTGATTGTGCCGGGGTTGAAGTCGTTCGCATCTGCATTCGTTGCCGTCATATCGTTCACAAGAACTATGGAGTCCACTTCCCACTCATAGACGAACCGCGGCGATCCATAACTGGTTCCACTCTGGTTAGGATACCAATACGATGACTCTGCCTTTCCGGTGATACGATCATTGAACGAATTTGTTCCCGGAACGCGCTGCACAGAACCATGCACAGGATTGGCAGTGTATGGCCAACGCATCCATTTGCTCACGTCTGCACCCGTGAAGTCATTCGAGAAAATAGAGGCACCCTCCTCAACTACGAAGGTTGGGTTTGTGTACTCACCCTCGATGCGCGCTGCGACGAGGTAGCGTGAAGGGTCAAGAGCAGGATAGTAAGCTGCTGAGGGCGACCGCGTCGGCCCGAGGTTCCCCCGCGCGCGGAGGCACATGTATTGGTTTTGGTTGGTGTATGCGGCACTCTGTTGGCTGAGGCCGACGCCGGGGACGCCGACGAGTTGGCCGACGGGGTAGAAGGTCTTGCAGGGGTGCACGCCTTCCTCGCCGTAGAGGACGATGCTCTCGTCCCATTCGAGGCACTGGCCCGGGAGACCGAGGAGCGGGGTGGCGATTTCCACCGCGCGGCAGACACCGTCGTTGATGTCTGGCGGTTCACTCGTGTTGCAGGAGAGGTTTTCTGAAGGAGAAGGAGGAGAGATGCGCGCGCCGGAAGCGGCCACATCACACTCTTCGCCGTCATATTGCCCGCCGATGCAGATTGCGGCTGGGTAGTCGGTGCCGAGGATGGCGGTCGGCTCGTAGTACCGCGTATTGCCACCCGCGTAGCGCACTTTCGTGTACGAGCACTCGCAGGTTTTATCCTCGTCCGCATCGCAGACGTTCGCCTCGCGGTAGTCGGGGTCTATGGACGTTATTCTGCTTCTGCCCACACTGAAGACGCCGCGATTCTCCGTGGCCGGATATGGCGCGTCGCGCTCCGGATACGCGCGGCAGGTGCGCTCGAGGGGATCGGGGGTTGTGTAGGCCAACTCGATGGCAGTACCGCTTGCATCCAATTGCTCCGTCACGGCAGGTGGCCAGGTGCATAGCGACTTGACGCAGACGCCGCGGGCACTACCCGTAAGGAGGCTTAATGGGCCGCATGCCGCACCTTCCGCTGCGGTATCTACGCAGTGTCCGGCGGTGGTGTCGCTGCACCCGGGATCACCTACCGCGCAGTACACCGGCACGAGGACAAATTCGTCGGCGGTTTTCTTGAGCTGGCGGAGGAACTCGAGCCCAGGACGCAGCGGGATAGCGTAGCCGCTGTACTCGATGCCGGCGTAGGTGCGATCGCGCTGCTGGTACGTCTGGGTCGTGAGGTACGACGGTGCGGGCCGCCGAAGCTCACCACCCTGCTCGCCGACGAGGCTCACGTTCGTGTTGATAAGCACTTTGTTCCCATTTTGCACCGTCTCAAACTCGCCGGCTGGCTCGTACCACTGGATGCACTGGCGATCCGCACGCGCAGCGACGAGGAGGTTTGCGTCGTTTGAGAGCTGGTTGCAGGTGAATGATTGATCGTGGAGTGCTTGGCACTGCGGGGTGTTCATGCACGCCTCACGCACCACCCCACCATCCACGCAGATCGCGTTGTCAGTGCTGTCGCAGTCCGTTTTCTCCGCGCAGGTATTTCCGCCGGTGTCGTTCTGCACAAACCGACCATCGAGGGTCTCGCAGTGTTTCTGCTGCACGCAGCGCTTGCACGCGCTGGGGTTGCGGTCGCAATCAATGGGCGCGCTGCGCTCCGTTGGTGATTCCTCGGCTGCGGCGTAGCTTGCGGCTGCGGACCAGGTCTTGGCGGTGCGCTGCTCCTCTTTCAGGAGCACGCAGCCCGCTTTCTGATCCACGGCACCGGAGCAGCCCGAGAGGTCTATTGTGTTGCGCAGAACGTTGTAGGGTCGTCCGTCCGGATACTTGTTCGAGGTGTCGGCAGGGTCAACGAGCTCCACGCATTGATCGTCTTCTGGTGCACAGGTGCCAACCCAGCCCGCGTAGGCACTGTCGCTGTTCCGACGAATCGCAAACGTGTTTCCGCTCTCGACAAGATTTGCGTAGCATGGCTCATCAGTTCCCTTTTGGAACCACCCCTTCATGACCGAGCCGGACGGGAGCGTCACAGGATCCTTACGGTACTCGCAGGTGCGGTCGTCGCCCGGATTCTTGAAGTACGCGGTCTGCCCGCCGCTCCCGCGGAACGCCTCGCAGAAGAGTGCTTCGTGGGTGCACATCGTGGCGGATGCGCCGGTATACTGATCGGGATCGTCGAGGTAGAAGACATCGGACCATCCGGTCGCGGTTGCGGTCCCTTCGGGCGGATTCGCGCCGCTCCGATCGAGTGTCGGCTTTCCAAACCGCGTGCAGCTCGCGCTTGATTCCTTGCAGCGGAACGCTGGCGCGTCCACGAGGTAGCGGATGGTGTCTGCGGGTGCCGTCACCGTATCGAGGGTGGATCCGGTGGTACCGTTGTACACAACGCTCTCGATCGCATCGGAGTTCTTGGTATCGTAGAACGCGGTGCAGCCCACGGCATCGCAGAGGCGGGAGAAGGAGCGGATGTAGTGCGGTTGCTTGTCGCGGTCGCGGTACTCGCGGCATCCGAGCATGCCCTGGGCCTCCACGGCGGCACCGGACTCGATGGACGCGAGGTCACACGCTGCGGGCGTTTGCCACGAGCGTTTGACGACGTAGGTCTGCTGCGGTGCCGAGCGGAGCGTGAGCTCGTCAATGTAGACCGTGCCGTCGGTGACGGCGAGTAGCAGCTCCGCGGTTGATGGCGGTGTGGTACCCGCGCGAACGAGCAGCGGGCCAACGGTGTACTGCCGCCAGGTTGTTCCGATAGTGACAGCGGGCGGTTCTTCATCGAGAAGTGTGGTGCCTGACACGATACTCACATTCACGCGACCGGTTCCACGCGCGGTGAACGTGAGTTCGTATGCGGTACCGGACTGGAGCTGCGGCGCGGTACACGTGGTCCCCACCAATGTCCCGCCGAGCGATGTGCAGACCTCTGTGGTGGTATTGGTGAGCGTCGTGTTCAGATCGCGGCCTGTCGTTCCCGTCACACGCAAGCTGTGTGCGCCGGCGACCACCGCTTCTGAAACCTGCTGGATACTGGCGCCACCAGTCCAACCATCAAGACCGGCCTCGAACGACGTGACGAGCACACGAGATGCGGCACCGCTCGTGTTGCCGCGGTACGCACGACAGCCCGCGACCTCGGCGCGGCACTGGCCGCTCTGCTCGGGAACGCCCTGGAACGTGCAGCCGGCGCTCGCATCCCAGGTGCCGCCCTTGCGTGTACAAATGGCCTGTTGGTCCTCTGTACCACCAGCGGGTAGCGCATTTCCCACAACGGGTAGCTCGTGTCCAAGCCGGTAGCGCGTGCAGGAATCCGCGATGACGATAGTTTTGGAGAGACGCCGGTAGTTGATCGTACCGTTCTGACTGTAGAAGGCACGGCAGTCGGGAGTGATCTCCGCATCGTACCCGGCATCACCGGGCTCCTTGTCGTACTGCGTCTGACAGCTCGAACTCCCGCCAAACGTGAACGGTGCACTGTTCGTATCGGTGGTGGACGATTTGAGCCGGAACTCGCGAATCTGGTACCCCTCGGCCTCCGATCCCTCCCAGGTGTAGTACGTTGCGGGACTCGCATCCGCGTCCGACGGCTTACGGCAGATACGAAGGTCCGTGAAGTACGCGCGCGATTCTCCGCCGGCGGCGGCCGCGTCGAGATTGGTGAACGCGCTGCAGCCGACATCCGCGGCGGTGCACTTGGTTGCGCTCTCCGGAATGAAGTAGTCAAATGCGTTCCGCACGTCGAAGGTGCTCTCCACCTCGCGGTACGCATCGTAGCCCACGCACTGTGGGAAGCACTGATCTTGGATCGTCACCGTGCCATTCACGATGTCATAGCCGGATGCGATGGGCGTGTAGGCCTCGCATCCGACATCCGCCGGCGTGCACGCGCTCGCGAAGTTCGTGCAGCGCGCGTCGTCGTTGTCCGTGACGAGCGCGCCGCCGGGGGTCATGTCGTAGCACTGGTACGCATCTGGCGCCGCACGGAGGTGCGTGCGAGGCGCGCCGCTCATGTCGCCCTCGTTGAAGGCGGTCGCGGTATCCCCGAGCTCGAGCTGGATTGCGTCGGCCAGCACCGTGCCGTTCAGGCCGAGGAGCTCCAGCGTTAGCCAGCGCGCTGCTGCGGGCATGGTCCATGTGCAGGAGAATCGTTCGTACCCACCGTTCACGGTCGGGAAACCGGTCAGGTAAATCAAGTTCACGTTGGTAATTCCTGCGTTTGTAGCGTTACAAGTCGCGTGAATTCCTGCGACGCGTACCTCGTTGTACATTTCGTCATAAATTTTCATGTACGCGCTCAGTTGCGCGCCGTCTCCCCCCGAAACGTACTTCGCGTACGCCGAGAGTGTGTAGGTCTGCCCGCCGAAGACCACGAGGTCTTGCGCGAGCGTCACCCCCTCCTCATAGTCCGGTTCGATCGCCACCGCACCGTGCGACGGTTCGGTATTCGTGGTCGTACTGGAACCGAGCTCCCACCCATCCGGAACGCCATTGCCGTCGTCGTCCTCTTCAAAGCTCGGGTTGGGGATGAGGTTCGCGTGGAGGTCTTCTACCGCGATGAGCTCCGTGCAGCCCTCGTCGCCATCCACGCAGGTCTGCGCGTTCGCGTTGAAGTAGCGGCGCTCGCCTGCGGCGTTCCATGCGTTGGTGTTGCGAACGGGCTCTGCCGCATACCAGAGACAGCCAGCGTTTCCGGCATCGCACACGCCGTGCTCGACGGTGTTCGTGAGCACCGCGAGCTCCGCGCCGCTGCTGCCGGTGAACCGTTGGCAGCTTGCGGCGTATGAGGGGCAGGATTCGCCGTTGAGGCGCCACACCTGCTGCTCGGCGGCGCAGTAGCCAAACTGCGCGCACGAGCCGTCATCGTTGCGCCGCACGCATGAGCGCGGATCACGACACGTCTCCGCGCGGTACGCGAGCTCGCTCGTCTGGAGCACCTCGGTTGGCGCGGTGAGACGACACTCGTGCTCGGGGTACTTGAGCACCCAGTCCGGATCAATGAGGCCGCAGTACGACGACGTATCGTCGGGAGTACCGCATCGGCCATCCGGTCCGGTCTCATCGAACGCCTCCACGACACGATCGAGTGTCTCGTATGGCGACGTGTTTGCCGGATGGTTCGCCGCAAGCTCCCAACCGATAGGGATGATACGCCAGAGCCGGAGCTTCTCCAAGTTGGATGCGCAGTACGCGCTCGTGAGACACTCGGTGGCATTGCTCTGCTCCTCCTGTGCACCTGCCGGCACGAGCTTCCGCTCACCGTGGAGCCCACCCTGCGCGTCGAGCGCCTGCCGCACCGTCATCCCATTGCGAACGGCAACGGAAAAATCGGTATCGAGGACGCAGGTGTCAAGCGTGCGGTGTGACGGATCGGGGCATGTGGAGAATGTCCCGAGGATGTCGAACGATCCCTGGATGTTGAATGTTGCCTCCTTGAGTGGCGCGAAGGCCTGTACCGCTCGCGTCGCGCGCCCCACGCTTGGGCTGCTGTCAAATGCAAAACCATCAAGCACACTATCATCAGGGTCGAAAATATCGGAGAGGAAGATACCTTTCTCCAGCACCTGCTTCTGGATGAGCTTGATGACCAACGATTGCGCCGTTTGCAGCGTGAGGTTTTTCCCCATTTGCAGGAGCATCGGTAGGAAATAATCCGTCGAGCGAATATCTTCCGCAGCCCACTCTCCCACACTCTCGGCCATCTTCGTTGGCAAACCAACATAATGCTCTGCTGTTTCCTCTGCCACGACTGATGCGGGGGTTTTTGTCCACTCTGCAATCGTTTCCTGAGGCCCAAGATATCCGCTGTCCCGCGTCATCTTGTCGAACTCCTGCTTCGTCTTGCTCAGAGCACCGGTCAATGATGCCTGCATGTCGAGTCCCACCGCGAGGTCGCTCTGGCCGGGCTCAAACGATGCACCGATCCCGGAGAGCTGCTGCTGGATGTTCTGCTCACTCCCAACCCTCGTGAAGCCATCTTTAATCTGCTGCCAGGTGCAGCGTGGCGGCTTGGGGCGGAGACGATCGGCAAGTCCCAGCTTGAGCTGGAGCGCGATCTGCGGGTTTGGCGCGCAGAGAAACTGCTGAAATCCGTTGAAATCACTGATACCCAACCAATCACCGCCGTGGCCGCCGATAGCATCTGAAATGGGAATAGCAGGACTATCAAGTGCACTCAGGAACTCCAGTCCATTATTGAGCGCGAGATCGCCCCAGGACTCCAGTGCGGTCTTCCGATCGAAGAGCGGCATTTGACCCTCTCCTCCCGATGCAATCCATCCCGCCGTATCGGCGAGAATCTGCTGGAGGATGTTCTGCATGACCGTAAAACTTGCGGTCGTGAGCTGGAATCCAACATTCTCCGCGAGCTGTTTCTCGACAATGTCCTTTGCCTGAACGGCATCAATGACCGGCAGTGACGCGTTCGCCGGATACGCTACGCCCACACCCAACAGGACAAACCACACCGTGAAGATGCTCACGGTGATGCGGCGACGGAGCGGCGCATGGGGTGCTGTGTGCGTGCGCATGATGCGCGAGATGATGATGGGGTCTACCGCAAACGTGTCATTTCGATGGAGTCCGCGACTGAGAAATCTCACCCGCCCCAATCTATTGTACCGTGTGAGATTTCTCCACTCGCGGACTCGGTCGAAATGACGAAGGGGGAGGTGGACTCGGTCGAAATGACGGAGGGGGTGAGGACGTACTCGGGGGGGAGGGAGGGCTTAGGGAGGGAGGGGAGGAGCGATATTGCCCAGTCGCATACCGCCCCTCCCCCTCTCGCTCCCCCTCCCCATGAGTACATGGAGAGGGGGAGGATCAGCAGGAATGACGCGAGTGGTGAGAACGCATAAGAATGTTAATTCCTACTGCTGCTCGATGGTTTCCATCGCGCGCTCCCAGAGCTCGAGGATCTGTGTGTCGGTGAGCTGCTCCAGCTGTGCTGCGGGGATGCCGGCCTCCCGGAACGTCTGCCGGATGCTCGCAGGGTCTCGCGGGAGCTGATCCATGGCACGCCGGAGATCAAACGCATCTGCGGGTGTCGCATCCCCGACGGGAGCAGGCGGGGCTACCTCTTCCGCGACGAGCGGTGCGGCGGTGTCGTTCAGTGGTGCCACGCACGTCTTCCCGATCGGACAGTTGGGATTCTCGCCGGCATCAATCTCCTCCTTGTCCGTGCGTCCGTCCGAGTCGGAATCCGCGAGGTAGGGCGAGGTGATGGTGCGCTCAAGCTCGTCGAGGTCTGCGAGGCCGTCTCCATCGGTGTCTGCGGCGGCGAGCGCGGTGCGGCGGGCCGTCTCTTCATCGTCGGCTGCAGTCGCGGAAGGTGTCGTCGGCACATCGGCGACCGCTCGATTGATGGCGGTGCGGAGCTGCGTGACGCCGAGGATCACCGCGACAACGCCGAACAGCACGAGGCCGGCGAGTACGCGCGTTTGCGGTGGTCTTGATTCTCCAGCCATACCTGTGGAAAACTCCGCGCCATAGAAACGATGACGCTCCTCATCGCATGAGGATAGTATGAAACCGTAGAAAAATGGATAATTGATGTCATTGCGAGCCCGAGTCCTCGAGGGCGTGGCAATCCCGTCCACTTGGTTCTGCGAGATTGCAACGTCGCGGACTCCTCACAATGACAGCGCGTTGATATTTTTCTACGATCTCAGTATATCACGGAGCGGCAATCGCGTTGGCGAGTGCTATCCACTGGTGGAGCGTGAGCATAGCGGGCCTGCTCGACGGAGCGACACCGGCGCGTGTCCACACCGCATCACTGGTCCCGTGGAGCGTGTTTACGAGTTGCCTACGCGGGTGCGCAAACCCCTGCTTCATCACCGCGATGAGGTGCTCCCGACCGCTCTCGACGAGCGCGGCGATCTCCTCCGGCGACCGCCACGCGCTGAACACCGCCACCGCGCTCTGCACCTTGGGCGCGGGCCAGAAGTGCGTGCCCGGCACCCGCGCGACACGACGGATGCTCCCGCAGGCGAGCTCAGTGAGCATCGTGGGGAGCCCCCGCTGTCGTTCGGTCCTCCCGATGAGCCGCTCTACTACTTCGTACTGGAGGAGGAGCACGACGCGCTCGGGCGGCGAAAGCGTTCCATCCGCCACGCGATCAAACAAGACGCGGAGGAAGTCCGACGTGATGCTGTACGGGAGGTTCGCGACAATCTTCCGCGTGCCGATGTTGTGTTGGGATAGTAGAAAGCGCAACGTTGTGTGGGGCGTGTGAGATTTCTCGCTCGCGGCATCGCTCGAAATGACAGGAGGAGGGATGGCATCGCTCGAAATGACAACATGCGGGGGCGTGTGTGGACTCGAGAGGATATCAAGGATGTCCGCTTCCACGACGATGACGTTCGCGTACTGCGCGATGCGCTCGCGGAGCAGGGGGACGATGCGATGGTCACGCTCGACGGCGACAACGCGCCCCGCTGCCGGTGCGAGCGCCTCCGTGAGCACGCCGAAGCCCGCGCCGATCTCCAGGATGGTGTCCTCGGGCTGCGGGTGGACCGCGTCAACGATGCACTGGAGCGTCCCCGTGTTGATGAGAAAGTTCTGCCCTGCAGCGCGGTGCGGACGCATGCCCGCCTGCTCACAGAGTGCTTTGAGTGTTGGAACGTGGAGGAGAGACAGATGGCTAGATGTGAGGGGCTATTACGATGCTTCCCTGGCGGAGGATGCACGGGACGGGACTCGTAAGCGCGACGATGGTGGAAGGTGGACATGGCGGGAGATCACCAGCGGTGAGGACGAGCGGTGGTGACTTGAGGTGTCGAACAAAACGCTCGACCTCCGCCACGGTGAATGCCGGCGGCGCACCGGCGATGTTCGCCGACGTCGCAACAATCGGGCGACCGAGGCGACGGCAGAGCGCGCGGGCGACCGGGTGCGACGAGACGCGCAGGGCGATGGTGCGATCCTCTGCCACCACGCCGCGAGCGAGCCGTGCTCCGCTCGCATACGGGAGGACGAGCGTGAGGGGCCCGGGCCAGTGCACGCGAGCGAGCACCTCGGCCTGCGCATTCCATCGCGCGTAACGCTTCGCCATCGCGCGAGATGCCACGATGAGCGGCAGGGATTTCTCCGCGACGCGACCCTTCGCCGCGAACACGCGCGCGACGGCACGCGCGTTGGTCGCATCGCACCCGATTGCGTAGGAGGTCTCCGTGGGGTAAATGAGCACCCCGCCGCTCCGGAGGTGGGCAACCGCACGCTCATTCCTTTCATTGCGAGGAATTCCCATAGTCCTGAGTCCTGTCATTGCGAGGAGTCCGCGAGTGACGGGCAATCCCGGTCATCACCAAGCGGGTGCGCGTGCTGCGGGGTTGGATGGGCCTGTTCATGGCCGGGATTGCTTCGGTCGTGGACTTCCTCGCAATGACAGGGGGTTGGTGGGGGGGGTGGCGCTAGGACTCAGCCGCCACCTTCCGATCCGGCTTCCCCTCGGCCTTCCAGCGGAGGTACTCCTCGACGAAACGATCGAGTTTCCCGTTGAGCACGTCGTCGGGGTTGGATTCCTCGTAGCGCGAACGGAGGTCCTTCACCATCTTGTACGGGTGGAGGACGTACGACCGAATTTGGTTGCCCCACGCCGCCTCCTTGTACTCGCCGCGGAGCACCTGTTTTTCCTCGGCGAGCTTGGCCTCTTCGATGGCCTGGAGTCGCGCCTGGAGCACGCGCATCGCGGTCTGCCGATTCTGCTGCTGCGAGCGTTCGTTCTGGCACGACACGATGATGCCCGTGGGGAGATGGACGATGCGCACCGCCGAGTAGGTGGTCTGCACGCTCTGTCCGCCGTGTCCGGACGAAAGGAATGTATCAATGCGAATGTCCTTCGGATCAATGTTCACCTCCGTTGCTTCCCCGAGGTCCGGGAGGACTTCCACGAGGCAGAACGACGTGTGCCGCCGGTGGTCGGAATCGTAGGGAGAGAGCCGAACGAGCCGGTGGACTCCCACCTCGGATTGGAGGAGGCCATACGCGAAACGACCGCGCACGTCCACCACCGCGGACTTGATGCCCGCTTCTTCGCCACGGTGCTCGTCCACGACGCGCGCAGTCCACCCCTGCGCCTCCGCGTACCGGAGGAGCATGCGGAGGATCATCGCGGCCCAATCCTGCGCCTCAGTACCGCCTGCACCGGCGTGGATCGCGATGATCGCATCGTCCGCATCGTGCTTTCCGCTGAGGAGCGCGCGCACCTCGAGCATCTGGAGCTGGTGTTCGAGCACCAGCACCTGCGGCTCGAGCTCTTCACGGATGCTCTCGGACTGGTCATCGGCGTCGAGGCCCGCGAGCTCCAGGAGATCCGTGGCCTCGCGGTGGAGGTGCTCCCACGTATCCACATCGCTCCGGAGATCTGCCATCCGACGCGTCACCTCCGTCGCGCGATCCCGATCATCCCAGAACCCGGAACGCATCGTCTCCTCCTCGAGGTGTGCGATCTCCTTCTTGCGTCCGGCGAGGTCAAAGGAAGTCCCGCGCAGCGTTGAGGCGCTGCACGAGGGTGTCAAGCTGCCGGAGGAGTTCGGACATGGTCATAGGACAAGCTGCAAGCTGACGGCTGCAAGCGAGAGTCGTAAAACATTCTCTCCTATTTTTCCGGAAACTCACCGAGCGTGACCGGAATCGTGCGCTCGCTTCCATCACGTATGAAGGTAATCTGGACCGTCGCACCTGCACTCGCGCGCGCGATGTGCGAAACGAGCGGGTGCACCTCGTCCACGCGGCGGCCATCCACGGCAATGATGAGGTCGTTGACATGCAGACCGGCGCGATCTGCGGGACTTTCCGGCACGACGGCGACATCGGCGGGAGTCGGCCCACGGACGATGAGTGCGCCGTAGGCGACGGGCAATGATTCGTCCGTGGCGAGTGCCACATCCACCATGACGTAGCGCACACCGAGCCACGGCCGGACGATCCGCCCCTCGCGCACGACGCTCTCGACGGCCTGCGTGACGAGGTTCACGGGGATCGCGAAGCCCACGAGCTGCCCCTCCTGACTCACCGCAGTGTTCATGCCAATGACCTCACCACGGAGGTTGAGGAGCGGACCGCCGGAGTTTCCCGGATTAATCGCGGCATCGGTCTGAATCGCCTCGTGGATCTCCTCGCTGTCGCCGAGTCCATTGCCGGCGATGACGCGACGATTGACCCCGGAGATGACACCCTTCGTGACGGTATTGCGGTACTCCGAAAGCGCGTAGCCAATCGCGATGACGGTCTCGCCGATCTCAATCTCATCGGAGTTGCCGAGCGGAAGCACCGGCAGCGGCTCATCCGCGGAGACCTTGAGGATGGCGATGTCGTGGATGGGGTCCCGATCGAGCACGGTCGCCGTGAGCTCGCGATCGTCGGCGAGTACTACGGCGTACTCCGCGTCATCGTCGAGCACGACGTGCCGATTGGTGACAATGTACCCATCGGAGGTGACGACGAAACCGGAGCCACCGCCCACTTTTCGCAGTGAAGGCCCCGCATCCGCACCGTCGCGCGCAGGTGGCGTGAGAGGGATGCCGAGCTTGAAGAGGTCGCCGAAGTCAAAGAAGTTTCCACGCGGTGTCCGGGAGACATCCTTCCGGACGACAATCGAAACCACCGCCGGCGACGCGGCGCGGACGACGCTGATCGTGGAGGACTCTTCCGACAGACGTACCGCTGCGACGTCGCGGTCCCCGCGCTCCTCGGTGAAGGCGGAGGGGAAGTACGACGTGAGCGGTCCGAGCTTGCCGGTGGCAACGAGCATACCGCCGACAACACCAGAGAGACCACCAACGATGAGGCCGATGACCCCCGCAATGATGAGGAGGTGTTGATCACGTTGCGTATGCATAGCACTGGTACCAGTATAGCATGCGTCTCGCGTACCCGGCGTTCATTTCGTGCTGGTATGACCAGAACGCTTCGCAGTGGCAGAAGGAACACTGCGCGTGCGTCCTCGCTTCTTCTTGCGCGTGTTCGTGAGCGTCTCCAAGACCTTCCGGAAACTTGCGAGACCGTCGAACGATTCGTACACGGAGGCGAACCGCACGTAGGCAACCTCATCCACCTTTCGGAGATGCTTGAGGATCAAGTCACCGATGACCGTCGAGCGCACCTCCGCCTTCCGGAGCAACTGGAGATCGCGCTCGATTGCCGCGACGAGCTTGCGGAGCTCCTCTGCGGTGATCGGACGGCGCTCGAACGCCTTGCGCAGTCCGCCGAGGAGCTTCTCCCGACTGTACGACTCCCGACGACCGTCTCGCTTGAGGATCCCAAGGTCGAGGATAGCAATTTCCTCCAGCGTGGAGAATCGGAAGCTGCACGGCTTCCGAACACACTCACGCCGCCGACGAATCGCGACGCCATCGGGCGAAACGCGCGAATCGAGGACGCGAGTTTCTTTGCTGCGGCATTTTGGACAGTACATAGGAGAGGAAGCCGACAGCCGCAAATTACAAAAACGGGAGTAGGGTCGGAAGCGATTTCTCTAAAAATGTCATTGCGAGCCACGTCCGCGAGGCGTGGCAATCCCGGTCATCTAGAGTACCGTGCTCGCACCTTGTGCCGATATGGCCGGGATTGCCACGTCACTCGCGGACTCGTTTCTCGCAATGACAGGAATGCATGAAGTCCATGATCGAACCCCACCCCCCTCTTCGCATTGTACGCCAACGACAACGAGCCCGAAAGGGCTCGTTGTGTACTCGCTCGCTATCGCTCACCCGAGCTTCCGACGGATGAACGTGGGGATTGCTAATTCCTCGTCCTGATCGCTCACGCCACTGGCGTGGATGGGCTCCTTCTCCGCAGCGATCTCCGCTTCACGCACCTCGCGCTCGTGGATGCGCTTCCGGTCTGTGGACTCCGAGACCCTTCCAAAATACTTGGGCGGTCGGAACGCTGCGCGCTCTGCATTCGCACCCTCGCCCACCGCGCTCGCGGTTGGCTGGTAGGTGGTGTCAAACCCCGTCGCAACCACCGTCACACGCACGGCATCCTTCTTGAGCGTCTCATCAATGGAGACACCGAAAATGATCTTCGCGCTCGGGTCGGCAGACGCGGTGACCACCTCCGAAATCTGCTGGACCTCGTGCATCGTGAGCGATGGTCCACACGCAATCCCGTAGAGGATACCGCGCGCACCGTCAATGCTCGATTCGAGAAGCGGGCTGGAAACCGCCGCCTTCGCTGCGTCCACGGCGCGGTTCTCACCGCTCGCCTCGCCAATGCCCATGAGCGCGGAGCCGGACTGACGCATGACGGTCTTCACGTCCGCGAAATCCACATTGGGCTCTCCGGGAACCGTGATGAGCTCAGCGATGCCACGCACGCCCTTCTTGAGTACCTCGTCGCAAATCTCAAACGCCTCGAGGAGTGAGGTCTTCTTGTCAATAATAGAGAGGATGCGGTCGTTCGGAATCGTCACCAGCGCATCCACGTGCTCGCGCATCTGCTGGTACGCCGCCTCTGCGATCTGCGTGCGGTGGGCACCCTCCCAAGCGAACGGCTTGGTGACGACACCAATGGTGAGGCATCCGAGATCGCGCGCGATCTGCGCAATGAGCGGGCCGCCGCCTGATCCCGTCCCGCCACCGAGTCCGCACGTCACAAACACCATGTCCGATCCGGAGAGTACGTCACGGATTTCGTTCTGACTCTCCTCAGCTGCCTTGCGCCCAACCTCTGGGTCCATGCCTGCGCCGAGGCCGCGTGTGATACTCTTCCCCAGATGAATCTTCTTCTGTGCGAGGTTCTGGTGCAACGCCTGGAGGTCCGTGTTCGCTGCAACGAAGTTCACATCCTTGAGCTTCGAGCGAATGATGCGGTTCACCGCCGAACCGCCACCGCCACCAACACCGATGACCGTGATCTTCGCCGCGGCATCAATCTTTGGCTTCACTTCTCCCATAGATCAGTTTGTGAGGGACCACTGCAAGGCATCACGTTTGCGGCAGTGCCACGATGTTCGAGCGAAATGCGTTTCGCAGAATCGAGGGAGTAGCAGAGCTACTTTGAGATTCGAGAAACGCATTGCAGCCGAACAGCGTGGTGCTGACGCGAAATGGGATGTCTTGCAGGGGTCCCATCATGCAAAACGTCGTAGTACTTCCATACTACGACAAAAACCCGCAACCGGCAATGCGCAGCGTCAAGAGAAGATGCCGCGAACCGCGTGCTTCGTGCGATCAACTATTGTGTTCAGCGGACGGAACATTGCTTGAACCACCGAATTCTTCCGTCCACCACGATCGCCACCTGCTGCCCCCCAGATGACGAGTCCGGTCGCCGTGGCAAAGCCGGGATCGAACACGCGCTCGATCACGCTATCCACAGCACACGGTCTCCCCACCGCGACCGAGAGCCGAAGCTTTCGCCTGGCAACCTCCACGATTCCCGGGAGCTTCGCGCCGGCTCCCACGAGGATAATCCCCGCGGGGAGCGAACCACTGCATCCCGCTACCGTGAGCTCGCGATCAATCTTCTCGAACACTTCCTCCATGCGGGCCTCGATGATCTCCGCGACGTACCGCCGCGAAACACGCTCGGGCTCTCCTCCAGCGACCTCCTCCAGGTCAATCTCCTCCTGCTTCTTAATCCCGCTCGCCATGGCGGTGCCCACCGCGAGCTTCAGACGCTCGGCCTGATCCAGTGCGATCCGAAGTCCAATAGCGATATCGGATGTGACGTGCTCCGCACCAATGGGAATCGTCGCAATGTGGATGACATCACCCTCTTCCTCCACGACGACGGACGTGGTCGTGGCGCCAATGTTCGCCACTGCAACACCGAGATCGCGCTGGCGGGGTGTGGTGACGGCCTCTGCGGTGGCGAGCGAGCCGAGCACGAGGTCGTCAATCACGAGTCCGGCCTTAAAGATGGAGGTCGTGAGATTCCGAATGTGCGTCGAGACGGCCTGGATGATAGATGCCTCCACCTCCAATCGCGCTCCCGTCATGCCTATGGGGTCACGGATGCCCTCCTGGTGATCAAGCGCGTAGACGCGTGGGATGATGTGGAGTACCTCGAAGTTTGGCGGCGTGGCACCGGCCCGTGCCGCCTCGAGCGCGCGCTCGATATCGCCCTCCTGGACCTCCCCGTCCGTTCGTGCGACCGCGACGACACCGCGCGAGGAACGCACCGCGACGTACGGCCCGGACACGCCAACGAACACGCTACGGATCGGCGCGCCGCTCATCCGCTCAAGTTGTTCCGTGGCTGCGGCAATGCTCGCGATCGCGTCCTCCATGCTGGTGACGGTGCCCCGTCGGATGCCTGCGGAGGGTAGCTCCACCGCACCAATGAGACGCACACCGCGTCCGTCCTCCAGGGACTCCCCCGCAACCATGCGAATGGTGCGGGACCCAACGTCAATGCCGCAAATGAGATCGCGCATACCGTTGTTTCAGATTCAGGAGAGGTACGGGAGGAAGATAATACAACCGACGACCACCGCGACGAACGCTGCAAGAAATACCGCGCCGGCGAGAACATCCTTCACATCGCGCGCGTAGTCATGGAGACGGGGCTTCAGGAGATCGAGGAGGTACTCCACGGCACTGTTCACTAACTCTACCACGAGCACGAAACTGCTCACAAGGAGGATTGCTATCCACTCCCAGGGCTGGAGACGTACGAGGAAACCGAGGAAGAGTACCACGGTGAACGCGACGAGCTCGATGCGCACATGACGCTCATGGCGAACCGCCACCGCGATGCCGCGGAGTGCGTGACCGGAGCTCTGGAGAAAACGAGGAGGGAGTGACATGGAGAGGATGCGATCCTTCCGTCATTTCGACCGAGTCCGCGAGCGGAGAAATCTCGTCCTGGGTATCGTGGCCCGCTGTACTGTTGGACGAGATTTCTCCACTCCCTCGAGGACTCGGTCGGTCGAAATGACGGGGGGAGGTCTTGGACTCGGTCGGTCGAAATGACGGAGGGAGGTCTTGGACTCGGTCGGTCGAAATGACGGGGGGAGGTCTTGGACAACGAGGAGGGAGTGACATGGAGAGGATGCGGTCCTTCCGTCATTTCGACCGAGTCCGCGAGCGGAGAAATCTCGTCCTGGGTATCGTGGCCCGCTGTACTATTGGACGAGATTTCTCCACTCCCTCGAGGACTCGGTCGGTCGAAATGACGGGGAGCGTCTCAGGGAGCAACGCTGCGCACGAGCCGCTCTTGGAGCTGGAACATCCGTGCGGCATCGGTTGGCTCGGCGTGGTCGTAGCCGCAGAGGTGGAGCGTCCCGTGGACAAGGAGGCGGATGATCTCCCGTGGCCAGGGCTCCCCCGCGCGCTGCGCGCTGCGCTTGGCAATCTGCGGACAGATGACAAGCTCGCCGAGCGATACGGCATCACCTCCATCGGGGAATGCGAGAACATCGGTCGCGGTATCTTCCCCATGCGTGATGCGATTCGTTTTCCGCATCCGCTGCGTCCCGACGAATGAGACGTCCACGCTCCCCCGCCGACCGCCTGCGCGCTGCGCAGCACGCACCGCGCGAACAACCTGCGCATCGGAGAGTGGTGCGCGCGCGTAGCGGACGATATCCACATCAACGACGTGATGGCGCAGTCGCATGGGTGAATGATTGCAGCATCATCTCGAACGTGCCGGAAAACGGCAGGAGTACCTCGTCGGATTCGTATACAATCTCCAGAACACGAGAAGGTCCAAGGGGGAACCATACGCGCGTCTTCTCATCGGCGTAGCGGAGTCCGACGAGCCCACTCTTCACCGCGACGCGCTCGATGGGCGCGAGCGTCTTGCCGTCCGGACGCTGGCTGATGAAGGTGCCGAGCGCCATGCGCTCGTCATTCTCGTGCACCGTTGCAACGACGCGCTCCGTGGGGAGCTCAGTGGCAATCGTCACCGAACGCTGCGCGAGCTCGGCCGCAACGACGATCCACGGACGCGGGATGAAGATGGACCACCCCTCGTCCTCATGCGTGTAGCGGTAGACGAGCCCGGCATCGAGGAGCGCGGCCGGCGTACGCGCGGCGGGATTGTAGAGGTTGATGAGCTCGAGCGCGTCCACGTATCCGTCGCCATCGCTATCCTGCTCATCCGCACGGAGACCGAACAGTTCTTCTTCGATATCCGAGAGGTCATCGCCATCCGTATCCGGTGCGGTGATCGGTGCAGGAGGCGCAGGGATGACGGGCTCCTCGGGCTGCACGTCGTTCTGCGGAGCGGGTGGCGCAGGCGGCTCCGGGATTTCCGCTGTGGGTGGTGGTTCGACCGGCGCGAGTGGCGGTGGTTCGGTTGGTGGGAGTGACCGCACGACGAGCCACGCGGCGATACCACCACCGATGAGCACGATCGCGAACACGCCACCCCAGATGAACGCGAAACGCCGTCGCGCCGCATCGGGTGCCGGACGCTCTATGCGTGCGGAAGGGATGCGACTCGCCGGTGCCGGTTGCGCCTGCGGGACCTGCGGCGGTACGTAGGGCGCTGGCCGTGGCTGTTCGACCGTGACACCGTCCCGCGAACGCGTGAGTGCGAGGAACTGCTCGGGCATGACGATGTACCGAGGCGTTTGTTTTGACTCGTTCGGCGGGAGCGGCTCCTGTCCGTCACGTTGCGTGTCCATAGGATCTTTGGCGCTCACGCGCCAGCTTCGGAGGGAGGATGAGATACCTCCACCTACGGAGCTAGCGGCACCTCAAAGAGGAGGCCGGGGCCGTTCGGGTTGTACCCGTTGCGCAGCTCGTCGCCATCGCGGTAGGAATCGCCGTCGGTATCTGCGTTGAGGGGATCGGTGTCGTAGGTGACGACCTCATCGTAATCGCTCAACCCATCGGTATCGGAATCCGTACGCATGGGATCGGTGCCGGAGAGTTCCTCATCTGCGTCGGAGAGACCATCGCCATCGGTATCCACCGGCAGCGGAGGTGCCGGCGAAACGGGGGCGGGATCCTCCGGTGCCTCGGGTGCAGGGATCACCTCTACCGAATCGAGCACCGATTCCGGAGGTCCCTCACCACTCACCGCATGATAGAAGAACACGAGCCACACGACGACCGCGATGATGACGATGAGCACGACGCCGCCAATGATGAGGGCGATCCTCTTACCAAGACCGCCGCTCCCCGCGCGTGCGCCCATGGGCGGAATCGCTTGCGCCTGGGAGGATTCCATAGTCGGTGCCGTCACTGGCTCTGGCACATCCGAGAACATATCTTCCGTACCTGCGCCGCCGATCTGAGGTGCAAGCGGCGGCGCGGACGGTGGCGATACCGGAGGCGCTCCCGCGCTCGGGAGATTTGACGGAGGCATACCGGGGGTCTGTTGGGGATCGGGCATATGAATGAAGGATGATGAACGTGGATGCGTAGTAAGTGCTGTCTGTCATTGCGAGGAACGAGTCCTCGAGTGACGTGGCAATCCGGGTCATCCAGTGTACCAGGCCTTCACCCTATGCTTTGATGACCGGGATTGCTTCGCCCCAACCAAAGCGTCGGGGCTCGCAATGACAGAACTACGGGGACTCCTCGCAATGACGGGAGGATGGGAGGAAAAAAACCTTCGCACGCACAGACATTTGGAGTATAGCACATCACGGCACTACGGCGCGATGGTGCATGTACTTGTGCACGTCTGCGTGCCGGTGACACCTGCGCTGCCGTCGCACTGCTCCGGCCCGTTCACCACGCCATCGCCGCAGAATCCGCCCTGTTTCGTTGCCACGGTGCACTGCGTGGTGCAGTAGTTGCATCGGCCGTCGTAGCGGAGACACGCGGCACTCTGGAGCAACGCATCGGAGAAGTTCGCACCGCCTTCATCGCACGCTTCACTGCGACAGGTGCTGTCCGCCCCGCACTGGACGTTGGATGTGCAGGCCTGTCCGCTGCGCGCACCACCGACACAGACGGAACCGGTGAGGAGCGCACCGTCACCGCAGACGCTCAAGCGACACTGCGATGTACACGTGTCGAGATCGTAGCCGCACTTCGCGCTCAGGTCATCGGCGGGGCCGCAGTCCGCATCGGCAGCGCAGCTCTGCGACAGATCGTTCATGCAGCGCCCCGCGCCGCCGTCATCGCACTGCTCACCAACCGCATTATCCACGATGCCGTTTCCGCACAGCACCTGCGCTGTGCACGCAGTCGCGGTGTCAAAGAGACATGCATTGGATGTCCCGGGTGCACCGCAGGGGCGCGTGCGCATGGATTGAAGCTCGACGCGGTGGAGGGTAAAGTTGGAACTTTGCGGCTGCGTACAAGTTCCTGAAGCACTCGCTCCGCACTCTTCGAAATCGTTATTCCACACGAGAATGAGATACTCCGTATTCGCCGGCATATCCTCAAGGAGGATCTCCGTCCACTGCGGATTATTCGGAGCGGTCGCGTGCACCCAGAAGGGGCCGAAGAAATCGGTCGTGAGGGCTCCCATTGATGAGGTCGCAGAATTATAGTCAGGATCCGGTACATTCACAGCACCTCCTCCACCAGCGAGATAGAGGCGGTGGTATACGCCGATGCCACGGCTCCCATCGGGATTAAATTTCCCCGCATTGGGGTGTAGTCGCATCGAGACGGATGCGACGCTTGCGTCGTTATTCGATGTCTGGAGGACAACCCGAACGTCACTCTCAGCGCGCAGGTCCATTGGGATATACCACACTGTGTCCGACGTGGCGAATCGAGCGTTGGGATAGCCGTTGATCGTAGAGGGCGACCCGCCATCCCAACGAGTATCGTATGCATCCTGAACAATTTCGGTTACATGATGAAGCCCGTCTATCCCACTATCCGCCCCTCCCCCTGCATCGAACCTACTCCCGAGTATCGTGACCACGCCGGTCGCGTCGCTCCCGCCAACGATGCACGACTCCTGCGCGTTCTTCTCGCACTGCTCGCTGATAGCATTCGTCGAGGACTCCTGCACGGTACCATCGCCGCAGTACCCCTGGGCGAACTGGCAGGGCACCGTCTCGATGCATGACCGCTGCGCTGAGGGGAGTGCCGCGCAGTCGGTATCTGCGGTGCATACGATGCCATCGCCGCCGCAGCGTTTTTCGGTGGAGATAGAACTCGCGGGCACCGCCTGGACACATAACTGCTCTGGAGTGGGGGAGTTGCAGGTAGTACCTGCGGGACAGCAGCCGCTATTTATGGTACAGATGCTTCCATTACCGCCGCATTGCTCTACGATGGTTTTCGCCGTACACGCGTAGTGGCGGTTTGGCGATGACTGCTGTCTTGTTGTAGCGATGCCGACATCCCCATCGCAGTCCTCACTGAACCCGGCTTGCACCACGTCGTCGCCACAGTATCCGCCAGTCCATTTGCAGGCGTTCGCTCCGGCGTTTGCCGCGCCGCATGCGTATGCTGTGCCTGCGGTAATCCCCGGAATGGTACCCGCCGTCGCGGGCACGCGACCGCCGGCCGCGCCGACGTCACATTGCTCCGTAGTGCCAGTATCAACGACGCTGTTTCCGCATGCGGTTGTGCACGCCGTCACGTTCCAGGTGCAATCGGACTTGCAGGTGGAAGCGATATTTCCTGACGCGCCGGCGGCCGTCGTGCAGGCCTCCGATGTTGGTGGCGACGTGCTTGGTTCACAGGCCTCGCTACCCTGGATCACTCCATCGCCGCAGAGACCGGTTGCCCCGTAGGGCGTCGGGGAGAAAGCATTCTCCGCAATGGTCGCGTGGAGGTTCTCAATCGGACCCTCGGTTGGTGGAGTAGTAGTTGCGTCCGTCACACCCCACTTTACCCACCGTTTTGGGCTCACGACGAACTCGAACCATGCGCGGATGGTCGCGGAGAGTCCGGTGCCGCGCTGGTACTCGTAGAGGTACGATCCCTCGGGTCGCGTGTATTGGCTGCCGCGTTCGTTCCAGCAGGTGGCTTGCTCGTAGCGTTCATTCGTTGCATCGGTGACGCATGGCCCGCCAAACACATTGAGCGGGTCAATCGGAAGCACAGTCCCGAGTACGCGACCAAGCTCCTGCTGCCATGACGGCCACTTGCTTGTGGTAATTCCTGGAATGAATGTTCCGGTTGCGAGATCGGGCGTGCGGAGGGTGCCTGTCTCGTATGTCGCGAGATTCTTTGCGAACACCGTGAGGTCTTCCACGCGCTGCGTGTCGCGGCGGAGCTTGTCTTTGGGTGAGGCACAAATGCCGTCAAGCGTCCCAACGCGGCAGTCGAGATCGGACGAGCACGCGGTGACGGGCAATACTGGTGCGACAGGACAGTCCACGGACGCATCTATACACGCCCGCGTGCCGTCGTTCGAACACGTCCCTCGCCACAGGTAATCTTGATGACAAACGGTTGTTTCGCAATCATTAGCAGTTGCACAGATCTGGCCATGATCGATGCCGCCACGACAGTGACGGGTGGTGCCATTGAACGGATTTGGACTTTCGCATATCGTATGCGGGACACATATTCCAATATCCTCGTCATCCAAATCTGTATTGAAACGCAGGTGCTCGAGGAGCTGCCGTGCGATGGTGCGCGTTTCGTCCACCGCGCCCGCGTTCACGGAGAGGGTGGCGATGTTCGTGTAGAGATTATTGCTATTCGTGTTATCTATGTTCGCGATGTTGATGTAGGTGGTGTCCCCGCTCTGCACGCCGCGGTAGCCATCAATCGCCACCGGTGTTGTCACATCGGTGAAATCCTGATCAATGTACCACTGCCGCGCAGGGACATGATCGGAGTTGGCAAAGATGCGCAAGCCAATGGCATCGTCGCCCGTGCGGCAGAACTGACCGGTGGGGCAGTTGGCGTTGCTGTCGCAGCGCGCACCGGACTCCGAGCAGTACTGTGCTGATACGAGCGGTGTGGAAATAACCGTGCGCGGGAGGAAGAATCGCTCGAGGAGTGACCCCGTGCCTGATCCTGCGACTTCATCAAGCGCAGGGAGGTCATCGCGCAATGCCGGCAGACATTTTTCGTCTGTGTTGTCGCAATCATCGCGCGTGCATGATGCCGCGCTTGCGGATTCCGGTGCGCCGGGGACGCGACACACCGTGCGCGTGCCTGCGTCGCGACAGTAGGAGGTGGAGAAGTGATGATCGGTGATTGTCGCCGACGCATTTGTTGGCGGCCATGGCGCCCACGCGCCACCGGATACTGCCGGCCATAGCTGCTCGCAGAGGAATACTGTGACGGGCGTGCTCGCCTCGAGCGCGATGCCGGTTCCCGTGGCCTTGACGATCGCAAGCGTCTGTTCTTCTCGTGCGGCGGTCGGGATGCTCACGGTGGCGTTGGACTCCGGAGCTTGGCACTGCTTCGCGGTGTCATCATCTGTCAGATCGGGATCCACGCACGCGCGTGAGGAACACCGATCGTTGCCTGTTTCGGCGCCCGTGCACGCTGCGCCGGTCAATTTGCCAGCGACCGCAACCGTTGCGACGGTTGCATCCTTCGCACTCCACGCATACTCCCACGGGAGCGCGGTGGTGGAGGACACCTCGGTGTTCCGTACGTCGTATGCGCGCACGTTGAGCGACGCGGTGTCTCCCACCCTCTGGAGGAGGACGGACGCAGGCGTGATGGTGAGTGATGTTGGCGTACAGAACGTCCCGCCAACATGGAACCGTTGACGCTCGGACGCGCCGAAGCGAACGCCCGTAGCGGAGCGGAGCACACTCTCAACCGTCTCGTTGCCGAGAATGCGCACACGGTAGTAGGTGTTTGCCGCGAGGCCTTCCGGCATGATGAAGTCGAGCTCGGACACTTTCGCATTCTCGGGACACTCCTCTGCACCTTCGATACTGCATACGGTGGTGAACCGCGGAACGCCCACCGGCTTCCAGAGTGTGGTATCGGTACTCGACACATCGCACGCGCTATCTACCGTTACGCCTGCGCCGAGGGGGTCGGGGGGTATACACACCTCGAGCACCGCGCCAACCGGAACCGGCGGGTTTTCGCGATCGAGAATCAACCCCACGGAGCCCGGATCCATTTGCTGATTGAATGTCGCACCGATGTGCTGGTTGCGACAGAGATTTGTCGTTGTCGTCGGAATCCATGCGGTTCGCGTCGGACGCAATGCACAGCATCCGTTCTGCGCAACGCCAGAGCCGCTCAGGCATGAACTGTCCTCAAAGAAACCGCACTGGAGGCGCACGGTTGCGGTACCCGCAACTGTCGCGGTTGCGGTCACGATCGTTTCCTGGGTGCCTCCAGGACTCACCGTTTGCTCCCCCACGGCTCGAAGGAACTGGAGCGGATCAATCGTCATCGTGAGGCCTGACTCACAGGCCGCGGATTCACCTGTTCCCGTGATGCCATCGCCGCAGATGGAGGGCTGCGCGTAGCGCAACGACGCGCCTTCCAGGAGACAGACGGACGAACACCCATCGCCGGCGGTGATGTTCCCGTCATCGCACTGCTCACCGCCAAAGGGCGCGTGGTTTGTATCACAGGGTTTATCCGAGTCATTGCAATCGTAGGTGATGGTTGTGCCGTTCGTGCGCTTTCCATCTGCAATCGTGCCATCGCCGCAGGTATTTGCTTTCCCGAGTGCCACGCAGCGATTGTAGTCACAACCCGCACTCGCCCACGCCGCCGGCGCTGCAGTACCAAGGTCACAATCCTCGCCAGGACCAACCGTGCTATCGCCGCACCGCACCGGAACCGCCACGATGGTGGATGTCCCCTCGTTGAGGCAGCGCGCGGAGCAGCCATCGCCGCCGCGCGGCATGCAGGAGCTGCCATCACTGCACGCGGTGCCTGTGGTGGTGCACGCAGTCCCGTTGGTGCACATACCGCCGTTATCGCAATCCTCGCCCGGGTCTGGCGTGCCGCCGCCGTCGCCGCACTCGGGCGCGGTCGTGCCGAGGTTGAGGCACTGCGTCGCGTGGCACTTCTCAAACTGGCCGCTCGGATCAAGCTCCCCATCATCGTTCATGCGATCGCACTCCTCGCCTGTGTTGATCACGCCGTTCCCGCACTCATTCGCGCTCGCGCTCCCGAGCCACACGCAGCGGTTGTAGTCGCAACCCGCACTCGCCCATTCCGCCGCCGTTTCCGTGCCGCGGTCGCAGTCCTCGCCCGTTTCCACACTCCCGTTGCGGCACACCCCGTACACGCGGCGCGAGCCCATGGGGAGGCACTGGAGCGTACAGCGATTGTCTGGTGTTTGCGCGGTTGCGAGCGTTCCGGTAACCCCGGGTGACGTACTCCATCCATCTGCGGTAGGCGCGACGAATCCTGCGACCGCCGCACTATCAATCCCCCACCCCCAATCCTGCGCCGCACTGTTGATGGGCTGACCATCCGCGCCGCAGCTATCCGGACGGCTGTAGCCCTTCGCGCTGATCGTGCGGATCTCACCCACCGCGCGGAACACGAGCGGATCCGGCGCAACGGCCACGCGCGTGATCCCGCACGTCCCCTCGCCGGTCTGGAACGTCCAGGAGTACGCATCGGTAGTCGGGCTGTTGGGCGTGGTGTAGTTGAGGAGGGAGAGCGGACGACCGTAGACGTTGATCAGTGTATTGCGCAGGACGACGCGGTAGAACGAGCGCGGATCAAGCGGAACAGGCGGCGTGATGAGGATCTGCGGCTTGCCGCCAGGGATGCAGTTTGTGCACGTATCGTTGTACGCCTCTGCGGTGGTACCGACAACCGGCGTGAGTCCGCCGCTGAAGCACGCGGAGTTCGCGCATTTGAAGAGGCCGATGTCGTTGTCCCATGTCGCATCGGTCGCGGGGCTACTCATGTCCGCCGCGCCAATCATCGAGAGTGTCCCCGCGGTATCAAACTCCGCACTCATGACCGCGGCGAGCGTCGCGTTCGTGCACGCCTCCGCACACCCCGCTGCGGGGAAATGTTCCACAACACGGAACTCGTCGAAATTCACGGCGAGGTTCGCGGAACCGGTGATGGTCGCAACCGCGCTGGGCGGTGCGTTCGTGCGGATGGTGCAACGACGGGTACCATCGAGATCGACGACCTCCACATCTCCGGCATCGCATGTGAGCGTAGATGCCGCACACGCTCTCCACGCGCCTTGCCAAGTGCATGCGTTCGCGCTCGCGGGATCTTCACACGAACGCCGCTGCGATGCGGTGAACTGCACCGAGATGATGCGCAGGTTGAGGTCTGTGCCACCGGACGTTGTACCATCGTTGCTCCAGGTGTATCGAAACGTATCGAATGGTTGCGAGGTATCGAAAGATGTCGTATGTACGTCAACACGCGGATTGTTCTGATCATCTACAGTCACGAAAAAATCACCGAAGCTATTGCCGGATTCGATCTGTGTCTGATTGAGGATGGGTACTTCGCTCACAGCGAACATGTCGCTCGCCTGCCCCGACTCGATCGGCGGGTCATTCGCGTACGTAATGGACACGCGCGCCTGGCCACCGCCCCCCGGCCATGCGACCGGGTACTCCCACGATCCGTTCTGGTAGAGCACGAGCGAACCATCGCCCCGCAGCTCGGCCATGCCGTTTGCGAGAAGATCGCTCCCATCAGCACCACGCACGCCGTACGCGCTGTTGATCGCATTGCCGGCAAACGTGGAGACGCCCTGGTCGTTCGAGCCAACAACGCACGGACGAATGGCATCACCGTCGCACGCCTCGATACCGCTCACGGCACCGTCTCCACACCACGCCGTCGCGGGCCTCGTGGTCGTTGTCGTTGTGGTGGCGGAAATCACTACGGGATCACTCGGTGTCTCTACGAACGCGCGCGCGGTCGTGGTGTACGGGTCACCGGTGCAGCGGTTAGCCGCAAAACTATTTGGATCGCACTGATCGGCACTCGTTGCCCACCGACCGCCGGTGGCACTCGCTTGGGCGTATATCGCCTCATCATCCGGCTGTGTCACGCTCCACGCCCAAGTATTGCCGCGCGGGTCCAGCACCTGGCACGCACCATCGCGCGAGGTTGGGAACGCAGTGTAGTGCGTGAGGCCCGGGTGGTCAACGGTGAGCGGGGCGACCCCGAGATCCGCAGCACCTTTACCAACCGGCCACGGCTGCGTCGCGGTGTGCTCCTTGGGCTTGACGGCGACTCCGTCAATCACACATCCGCCGGCACCGGTGTGGAAACGGAAACGGTAGTCCTCGCCGCCCGTTCCATCCTCGTTCGCGCCGAGCGCGACAGGAACGGCATTATCGCTCTGTATTGGTGAGCAGCCACCCAAGCTCTCCGCGCCCGTATGCGTTGTTCCGCAGACGAGCACCTCGTATGTGGTGTTTTGGGTCCATGGAATGTTGGGATATCCGGTGATGACCTTCCGATCCGTATCAACGCGCCACTGCACAGTGTCCTCTGGGGTACACACATCATTATTGCAGCGCGAAAAGATGACATGGGTTCCAGCGGTCTCGTCCGTGATACTCATGCCCATATTGAACTGGATGTTCACGAGTGCGTTCGTGCACGCATCGCCGTCCGGATGCATGTCCCACGGCGATGGACTGTGCGCCTCGCACGACTCCACAACGCGCGGAACCACTGGTGGCGGAGGTGTGACACCGGTTTTGAATGTCCACTGGTACGCACCAACATTCGGCACGACTTCGCACTGTGATGGCGATGTGACGCACGTGCCGGTTGCGAGACAGCAGAACTGCGAACCGCACGCGGCATCGGGATCCGCTTCTGCGGCGCAGCTTCCGACCGTGAAGCCCACGGCGTTCGAACCGCGATTCTCGCGCGCCGGCGTCGCCGGGTCCTCCACGGCATCGGGATCATCCACGCTCGCCCACACGCGAACGGGACCGGACACCGCACCGGTCGGCACCGTCCCGCTGATCGTCGTATCGCTCCATGTCGTCACGGTTGCCTCGACGCTGCTGAAGAAGTGCATGATGCCCTCCGCAGCACCAAATCGCTCGCCGCGCAGCGTGACGATTGTTCCTACCGGACCGATGGTCGGAGCGATGCTGCAGATGCCCGGGAGCGGTGCCTCTGTCGTCACAGTGAACTGCTTATGCGGGGGCTGACTCGCTACGCCGCCATCAGGCACAACCTGCAGCGACCATGCGCGCGGGAACTGCGATGCGTTGAGGGCTGGCGCGCCATTCTCCGGCACCCAGTCGGCCGGGTTTTCGGGTATCCGAATCGTAATCTGCGTGTCGGTCCACATGTCGGACGCTGCGCACTGTTCTGGCGGCGGAGATCGCAGCGTGTAGGTACGCGTATTGGAACCAATCCTTGCGATCGCCCGCACGGATCCGGTCGCACCGAAGCGCGACCCCGTCATCGTCACGTACGATCCGAGCGGTCCGCTCGGCGGATCAACGTCGAGAACCGTCGCGCCGGTTGTGGGCGAGAGCACGTCGAACGGAACCACGTTCGAACGCTCACCGTCGCTCGTCACCGCGACGAGCGAGAGATCATCTTGTGGTGCGGCGAGCGAGAGTGGAACGAGCGGTCTGAGGGTTTTCCCTAATCCCGCAACCAAGATATCGGTTGATGGGAACGCCGCATCACCGAAGTGGAATACCAAGTTGGTGACGTCAATGAACTGCCCGGACTCATACCCCGTGAGCACGCTCGTTCGATCACCCGGAGCCGCCGGTGTCGCGGAACAGAGTGCCGGGCGCGCAACGGTGTTCACGATGAAATCCGGGATGGCCGGTCCGCGCGCGTCATCGGTGGCATCGCGCTTGCCACTATCCGCTTCCACGATGATCGGCCCCACCGCTGCAGACGTAAGCGTGTTCGGTACCGCCACGATAATCGCCGTATCCGTCCATGCGGCGGTAGCAACGCAGGCCGCGGGGAGTGCTGCTGTCTCACCGGCGATCGTCACCGTCCCGGGCGTTTCGCCAAATCCGTTTCCAAAAATCGTGATGAAGTTCCCGACCGCACCATTCGGCGTGCACGCGGTCTGGTCATCCGTCGGATCGCACGCATCCGCGGGCACCGCACCGCTCACGTCGCGATGCGCGGGGCTCACGGCAAGGATGGTGGGTTCTTCCTCCGCAACGACGCTCGTGCACGTGCAGGTATCGGCGCGACACTGGAATCCGGTCGCGCAATCCGTATCGTCCGCGGTGCAGATTCCTGCAGCAATCGTGCCGCAGGGCGCACCTTCGCCTCCACCGCAGCGCGAGGCCTCGTAGCACGCTTTCGCGATGCAGCAATTGGAAACGCCGCACTGTGCATCGGCCGTGCACGTCACACGGAACGGATAGGGGTTGGACGCGCTTGTGTCAACCGTCACATCCGCGTCGCCCACGAGCGCGCCGACGGGAACCGACGCGGTGATCTCGGTATCGCTCCACGCGGTCGTCTGCGCCGGCACGCGATCCGGGTCGCCGGTGAAGCGCACGATGCCGCAGTTGTTGCTCCCGTCTGGCTCGCACTGCACGGCTGGTGGCGTGCCGCCGTTCACGAGTACGGGAGTGGGATTCCTGAATCGCTTTCCCTCAATGCGCACCTCCTGCCCTTCCGGACCCTCGTTCGGGACCACGCAGGCGATCTGCGGCGCGGTGAGTGCGCCTGCCGTCACAGTGTAGCCGCTCGCGAGTCCGGCACCGCCGAACACCGTACTCGCGCCGTCCCCGCGCTCGAGTGTCACCGTGTAGGATGCGGGATCGAGCTCTGGCACCTCGACGACGACGAGCGTTTCGCTCCAGTTCGGCGCGCCTGCGCACGCGACGATCGCCGCCGGTGTGTCGTCAAAACGCACCATGGAAGTATCGGCATTGTACGCACCAAACCGATACCCCCGGAGCGTGACGTACGTCCCGCTCGGACCTTCCGTTGGTGCAATGCTACAGATGTGCGGATCCGTTCCTCCCGGATCTGCGCAGCCGGATGGTGGCGGGATGACCGCGCACCCCTCATCAATGAGACCATCCCCATCATCGTCAATGTCATTCCCGCATACTTCCGCAACCGATGTTGTCCCGCCACCACCCTCTCCCGTTGCCTCAACGAGTTTTGTGAGGACGAACTGCGCGATGGAGAACGATGTAAGCACGAGCACGAGACCGATGCCGCCGTTGATGAGTACCTGCTTTGCCTTGGTGATTTTTGTCTCGTCGCCGTTCGCGGTCATCCAGAGGACGCCGCCATACAGCACGATTCCCACGCCGAGCATGCCGAGGAGACCGAGGAACGTCCGGATGACGCGCGCGACGATGATGCGTGGGTCTGTTGCCGAGAGTCCGATGGTCTCGCCAACGACATCAAGGCCGGTATCCACCTGCGCCGCGAGTGCCGGCAGCGCGGTCGCCGCGAGCAGTGCTGCGGGCACCACGAACCACACGAACGCGCGTTTGAGCGTTCGTCGAGATCGGTGCGATGGTGCGGTGTACGGAAACATGGTGTGACGCTAGGGAATGACGTTGCAGGTCTCGATATTGCCGACCGTGAAGCACGCCTCTCCGCCTTTCGGGCCCTGTGGTCCCTTCTGCGGTGCACCGACATTGAAGAAGCAGTTCTGGTAGATGTCCTGCGCATCCGACCGCACGCGCACGAGGTACTCCGCCGGTGGTAGTTGTGGTAGTGGTGGTTCAACCTCCGGCACCTCGAGCAGTCGCGCGTGGTGGATGGTCACGCGACTCTGGATCGGGGCTCCCGCCGGAACGTGCTCGAGACGGCCATATTGCCAGAAACACCCGTCGCCGCTGCCTTCCGCATCGCACCCGGAGAGTGCTTCTTCCAAGAAGAATGCCGTCGTCGCATTGCTCCGCATGAGCTTGGAGAACTGGAAGGCGATGGGCGCGGTTGGCGAGACATTCTGAACATCCGCGAGCGTGTCGTTCGTCTCGTAGGTCAGTGCTGTGTCATCACGACTGGTGTGCTCAACGCTCACGATCGCCGGTGGCGTGAGATCAATAGCATTGTTCGTGAAGAACGTCCACTGCGCACTGTCGAATGCATTGGTATTGGTTGCGTCGGGATGGCGATCGAAGCGCGGTGTGCCCGGACCCTCTGCGACACCATCACCATCACCGGAGAGCGAATTCCCAGCCGCATCCATCACGCCGGAGAATGGCACGGCGGTAGGATCATCGGGGTTTTCAAGTACAGCGGCTTCCGCCCAAGCGGTCAACGCAGCGGAGGCCGGCAGGCAGTACACGGTCCCGCCGCACGAATTCACACCACAAGAAACAAACGTCGTAAACTCAGCGGTACGATACCCATTGCCGATGGTGAAGGTTCCGTCGAGTCGCACGGTGGTATTCTGCACGGTGACATACTCCACGCCGAGATGCGTAAAACGCTGCGTCGTTTCGCTCTGCCGATAGGTACCGCTCGTCACTGTGGGGTCCATGGCCTCGCTGAAGTTCACCTGCACGATGACGTTCCGTGCGACATCGGGACGATCCGTCACCTGCGCGCCATCCTGCGCGCTATCCGGAAACGGAACGACGCTCGTAATCGTTGGCGGCGTGAGATCGGCATCCGCCGAAACGGTGAAGGACCATGAGTACCCGTCTGCGAACGCACCGGTAAAGAGTTCTTTACCATCGCTCGATCGGAACGCGTTGGTGAGTCGCACGATGTAGGCCTGCGGGTTGCGCGCGTCGCCCTGGAGCCACTGCCGCACCGCATTGCCAGATGCGGTCGCGCGCACCGTCCCGTTGTCATTGAGCTCCACCGGTGTGAGAATGAACGTGCGGAGATCCTCGGTGATCGTCACGCCAACGGATGTCGAGGTATCTGTTCCGACGCGGGTGACGGTGATCGCCTCCGCGAGCGCGAGGTCGAGCGATCGGTCACCATCGGCTGCGAACGTGCCGTTCCCGTTCGTATCCGCAACGAAGGACGTCACCTCGAGCGTGTCGCGGAATGTCACAAAGATGCGCACGTTCGGGGGGATGCCCGTCGCATCGCGCGAAGGATAGTGATCCGCAACCGGACCGGAGCCGAGCGCGCCGGTGAGCGAGACATCTTCAAGCGGCGACGGTCCAACGATGCCGGACCCACCACCGGAATCGCCGACGGCCGCAACGAGCCGCGAGAGCACGAACTGCGCGATCGCGAACGCGGAGAGGATAATGACGAGACCGATTGCACCGTTGATGAGGATGCGCTTCGCCTGCGTGATCTTCGTTTCATCTCCCTGCGAGGTCATCCACATGAACCCGCCGAAGAGGATCGTGCCCACCGCGACGATACCGAGCAACCCGATGAACCCGCGGATGATGCGCGCGACGATGATGCGGATGTCCTCCCCGCCGAGCACCGTCTCCTGCCCGAACGCATCGAGTCCGGTCTCCACTGCGTGCACCGGTGCGATTGCCACCCACACGCCGACAACAACGACGAGGGCGATGCTCACCATCGTCCAACGACTCCATCGCGCTTGTGGCTTGGAACGGTCCGCGTGCAGATGCACCATGTGGATAGCGTTTTATTCATTGTACCACTCACAACAAAAAACGCCTCGATTGCGTGAGGCGACAGCCATACGACACTATCCTGTCATTGCGAGCCCCGACGCTTTGGTTGGGGCGAAGCAATCCCGGTCATGCAGTGCACCAGGCCTTCACCTCGTGCAGGTATGGCCGGGATTGCCGCGTCGCGGACTCCTCGCAATGACAGAAAGAGTGAAAAGATGCGAAAATCCCAAAACAAAAAAACGCCCCGCTTGCGGGACGCACACCACGACCGACGCGCGCGCTACGACGCGAGCACCTCGGAAACAATCCTGCGAACGGTTCCGCCGTCGGCCTTCCCCTTGAGCTCGGCCATCACCACACTCATGAGCGGCCCGAGATCCGTCTCGCCCATCTCCGTGCGCTTGGCCATCACCACTGCACGGATCGCATCCTCTGCCATCTGTACAGGGAGGTACTGCCCGATGATCGCAATCTCCGCGACCGCCGTATCGGCGAGATCATCGCGCCCGCCAGCGCGGAACTCCGCCATGGCATCGCGGAGCCGCTTCGCTTCCGTCTGCATGCGCGCGACCGCCGCATCGTCCGAGAACTCCTTGCCCGCGGTCATCGCCTCGCGTGCAGCGTCATCGAGCGCGGCCTTGAGCATGCGGAGCACGGAGACGCGCTGCGCCTCCTTCGCCTTCATCGCACGCACGAGATCGCCCTGAATCCGCTCGAGCATTGCCATAGGCCTCTTACCGCCTCCGCCCACGACGACGACCACGCATCTTCTCAATCTCCTCATCGAGCTTACCAATCTTCTCGAGGTACGCGAAGTACCCCTTCTTCTGCTCCCGACGCAATGCCACCACGCGCTTTGCGCCCTTGGATGGCGGCGACTCGTAGAACCGAATCTTGCGGGCCTGAATGAGGCGCCCGCTCATCTGCACTTTCCGACTGAACCGACGCAGGAACGCATCGAACGATTCCCCGCGCCGACGATGGGCATCAACTGCCATAGGTATCGAGAGAATGAAGAACGATCGGCCCTGCCGACCGCGGTCCCCTATCGCTCTCACCGTACCGTAGCCATTTTTTCCTGTCAAACCGATGGCAGCGGACGGCGTACAAACGATAGGACACCCGCCTCCGAGGAGGCGGGTGTCATGACAGGCGACCGTCAGAAGACGTGATTCCCTCCGTCATGGATGGGGTCTTCCGGAATCGCAGGAGGTGCTTTGGACGCGACGCGCCTCTCGATCTGCTCCGACGCCGCTTGAGGCCAAAGACCTGCTTCCTCCAGGCGGTCCATGGACCGATGGATGTTTTCCATGCCTCTCATGAACGCCAACATTTCACGCTCCGAGATATCCTTCATTACTATCCTCCTTTGCAACGACTGTGCATGAGAAAAACCGATAGTCACAAGATACCACAACGCGGCACTCGTGTCAAGTGCCACGTCACGCCATCGCACCGAGCTTCTTGCCGCCGATGAGGTGGAGGTGGAGGTGCTCCACCTCCTGACCGCCATCACTGCCATTGTTCACGACAAGTCGGTACCCGGTCTCCGCAATATCTGCGGAGATGGCGATGCGGCGCGCTGCAATGAACAACGCTCCGGCAATCGCACCATCATCGAAGTCCTGCACGCGTGCCAGGTGACGCCTCGGAACAATGAGCACGTGCGTGGGCGCTTTCGGGTGGATATCATCAAACGCGACGACGTCGTCATCCTCGTAGCGGATCGTTGCAGGAATCTCCTTCGCGGCGATCTTGCAGAAGAGACACGCCATAGTGATGCGCGCGAGCTACGACGAGAATCCCTCACCGCCTGCTCCTGGTTCCTCCTCGTCTTCTGCTGTTTCCTCTTTTGGCTCCGGTGTGCGCACGCGTGCGCGCTCCTCCTCTTCCGTCAGCGATCGTTCCTCCGCCACCTTGAGGGTCTCATCAACGGTCTCATGAACCTCATCGTGCTCGAGGCGCTTCTTCACCTCCTCCGCGATGCGGCTGAACGGCACGATCTCCTGGATACCGGAGCTCATCTCACGGATGATGATCGTCTCGTCAATGACCTCCTTCTGGCCGAGGATGAGCGTGAGCTTCGCCTGGAGGCGGTTCGCGTGCTCGAGCTGCGCCTTGAGCGCATCCTTCGAGAAGTGTGCAGCAACGGTGAACTCCTCTTTCCGAAGCACATCGAAGAGGCGCATGGCCTTACGCTTGGCCTGGTCGCCGAGCTGTGCGAGGTACACATCGGGCGTGCGCGGCGCGGGTGGCGCTGCGGTGCCTGCGGCGATGGCCTCCTTGTACTTCGCCACGATGCGCTCGAGCCCGAACGCGATGCCCGTCGCCGGAGTCGCACGGCCACCAAGCCGCTCCACGAGCGTATCGTACCGACCACCCGCGGCGAGCGCGTTCTGCATCGGGAGGGGGCTACCTTCCGTGAAGGCCTCCGCGGGCAGAAGCTCAAAAATCGTCCGCGTGTACGAGTCCACGCCGCGCACCAGGAACGGCGCGAGCGCGTATGACACATCGTACTCATCGAGGTACTCGAGGACACGGATAAAATGCTGCTTGCACGGCTCACAGAGCCAGTCCACCATCTGGGGAGCCGATTCAATGACCTCGCGGTCCTCGGCAGCGCGACTCTCGAGGACGGTGAACGGCGACTGCCCGATGATGGCGCGTGCGGCTTCTGAGAGCTGCGTGCGGTGCACCTTGAGGTAGTTCGTGAGCTCCTCGAGATATTTTTCACGACACTGACTACACCCGATGGAGTTCACCTGCGCGACGATGGCGATCCCGAGGTCGCGGAAGAAGCTCGCGGCAATCGCGATGAGCTCTGCATCCGCTGCGGGGTGGAGCTCGCCGAGTGCTTCGAGGCCAAACTGGTGGAACTGCCGCAGCCGTCCCGCCTGTGGGCGATCCGATCGAAACATCGGCCCGAGGTACCAGAGCTTCACCGGCTGTGGATGATTGACCATGCCGTGCTCGATGTACGCACGCACGACACCCGTCCGACCTTCTGGCCGGAGCGTCACCTGCTCACCACCGTACTCCGTGAACGAAAAGAAGGGCTGCTCGTCTCCCGCGGCACTCGTGGATGCCGCACGCGTGAAGAGCGCCGTCTCCTCGAGGATCGGCGTATCCATGCGTTCGTAGCCGTACGATGTCGCCAACGCATCCGCGAGTGCGCGGACGCGATCCCAGTACGGCTGATCGGTCGGGAAGATGTCCTTGAAGCCACGAAGGAGGTGGAGCTTACTCTCCGGCACCGCCACGACTTCTTTCTCGTGCTCCTTCTTCTCCGGCTTCTTGTTGGTCTCTCGGGTTGCCACAGTGCGAAACTATTTTATACCTCGCGTGATTCCTCGCTTCAGGGCGTAACGTACACTGGCTGCTCGAACGTGCCGAGCTTCGTCACCGGCCAGCCACGGAGCCAGGCGCGACCGATGATCGCATGGCGCTTGATGGGACCGAAGTCCTTCGAGTCGAAGCTCTGCGTTCGATTATCGCCGAGGACGAAGTACTCGTCCACGCCGAGCACAACGATGCGCTGTCCGGGTGTCTGGCGATCCGACGGGAGGTAGGACTCCACAAGTTGGAACCCGTTCGGGTGCTCGGTATTCGCAATGCGCACCGACCCCCCACCGATTTCCACGCGCTCACCGGGAAGCCCGATCACTCGCTTGATGAAGAACTGCCCGGGGTCAAATGGGTAACGGAAGACAATGATATCGCCCCGGACGGGCTCGCGGAAGCGGTAGCTCAACTCGTCAATGACGAGGTACTCATCATCCTCGAAGTTTGGCTCCATGGATGCTCCCTTCACGTAGAAGGGCTGCACGAGGAAGTACCGAATCGGGATGATGATCGCGAGTGCGATGACCACCACGCGGATCACCTCGAGGAGGTACGCACCGAACGACCGGAGCCGATGACGCATCGCCGGCTCATCGTGATCGAAACTGCCACGATACTCGTCAAATCCCATACGCGAGAACTCCAGAACACCAAAAACCCTATGGTATAAAGAAGCATCGGCCACCGCCGATGACCACCTCTAAGATACCACAGCTGCACTGAAGATACCATCGTGCTACAGTAGTGTCAAGCGTTCACCTATGCAGACGGCCGCGTCCCCCAACTTCCTCGACGAGGCGATTCCACCACACCGCCAGCCCCCCGGCGGTGTGCGACGTCGGCTGCGCCGGACCTTCCGCGCGGTTGCTATTACGCTCATCGTGGGCTTCCTCGTCCTTTCCTGGACCACCCGCTCGTCCGATCCTAATCCGTACGTCGCACTGCGCGACTCGGCGACCGTGCGGACGCTCCGCTCGCTCATCACGAATCCCACGCAGGCACTCGCGGGTGCTGGCGACGATCGCATCAACGTGCTCCTCATCGGCATGGGCGGCGTTGGCCATGAGGGCCCGCTCCTCGCGGACACCATCCTCATTGCGAGCGTCGAGCGCGACGGCTCGCACCCCGTCCTCATCTCGGTCCCGCGCGATCTCCTCCTCCCGCTCCCTGATGGAACGTTCGAGAAAGCGAACGCGGTGCACGCGTATGCGGAAGACCGCGATCGGCGTGGCGCCGAAGCACTCCGCGATGCGCTGCACGTCGCGCTCGGCATTGACGTGCCGCACTTCATTCGCGTGGACTTCCGCGGGTTCGTCGGGCTCGTGGATGAGCTCGGCGGCGTGGACGTTGATGTCCTCCACACGCTCGATGATCCCTCGTACCCCATCGCGGGGAACGAGGACGCGCCGTGGGAGGAACGCTACGAGCACCTCGTCATCCCCGCCGGCCTCCAGCACCTCGACGGCGCACTCGCGCTCAAGTACGTGCGGTCGCGGAGCGCGCGCGGGAGCGAGGGATCGGACTTCGCGCGCGGGCGACGACAGCAGCAACTCCTCCGCGCGGTGCGCGCGGCCGCGCAGGACGACAGCATCCTCGCGCGTGCACGCACCGTGAAGGCGCTCCTCAACACGTGGAAGTACCACCTCGCCACGAACCTCGACCCGCCGGAACTCGTCCGGATGGCGGAGCTCCTCGACGCAATCCCGCTCGAAACGATCACGCAGATCGTTTTCACCGACGATCCCGCGAGCGGTGAGCTCCTCGCGAGTCGCTGGAACGGTGCGTACGTCCTCCGTCCGCGTGGCGGATCGTACGACATCCTCCGCGAGACCGTCGCGCACGCGCTCGATGCCTCCGCTCCCGCACCTGCAACGCGATTGCGCGTCGTGATCCTCAACGGGACGAGCGTCGCCGGACTCGCACTCGAGACCGCGAAACTCCTCGATGAGCGACAGTTCGCGATCGTCCACATCGGCAACGCCCCGCGTCTCACGATTGACGAGACCATCATCTACTACCGGAACGAGAGCGACGATGCCCTGCGCGCAACCGCCATCGCCGAACTCGTGAAGCAGTTCCACGCCGTCACCTCTCCCACGTTCCCCCTGCTCGACGCGCTCTCCATTGATTCGGACATCCTCATCGTCCTCGGCGGCACGTCTGTCCGCGCGGCGAACGGCCCGGAAGGTACGCCAGCATCGTAATAATGGACGAAATATGATTTGCGATGTACGATATGCAAATCAAAAATCGTAAATCGTAAATTATGTTCACCGTCGCAATCATCGGCCGCACGAACGTGGGAAAGTCCACGCTCTTCAACCGCATCCTCGGCGAGGGGAAGGCCATCGCCTCTCCCCTGCCGCACACGACGCGCGATCGCAACATCGGCGAATCTGGCTGGCGTGGCGTGTCGTTCCGCCTCATTGATACCGGCGGCGTCGAGACGCTCACCGGTCATGTGCATGGCGAAGATGTCATCGAGGGAGAGATTCGCAAGCAAGCCGAGCGATCGGTACGCGAAGCAGACCTCCTCCTCTTCGTCGTGGATGTCCGCGACGGCATCCTCCCGGGTGAACGCGCGATTGCGCAGCACCTCCGCGCACTCGGGACGCCGGTCCTCATCGTGTGCAACAAAGCGGAGACCGCGCAGCACCGCGCCGCGTGCCATGAGTTCCTCACGCTCGGCTTTGGCGATCCGATCCCCGTCTCTGCGAAGAGCGGCGCGGGCGTCGGCGACCTCCTCGATGTCGTCGTGCACGATGTGCCGAGCGGCGAGGTGCTCCTGCTCCCGCCCGACGATGCTCCTGCGGCGATACGCATCGCCATTGTCGGCGAACCGAACGTCGGGAAGTCGTCGCTCATGAACGCGATCCTCGGCCGCGACGAGGCCGTCGTCTCACCGGAACCGTACACGACGCGCGACGTGCACGACGTGACGTTCGTGTACACACCGCGACGGCAACGCGCGGCACGCACGCGACGCATCGTCCTCCTGGATACCGCAGGCATCCGACGCGCTGCGACGCGCACGAAGAAGGTCGTCCAGAAACGCATTGACCGCATCGAGCGAGAATCCGTGGGAAAGAGCATGGCCGCGGTGCGGCGGGCGGACGTCGCGGTGCTCGTTCTCGATGCGACACGGAGCGCATCGCGCCATGTTCGACAACTCGCGCAGACCATCGTGGAGACCCGCCGCGCCTGCATCATCGTCGTGAACAAGATGGACCTCCTCGAGGGCGAGGAGCACCCCGACCTCACGGATGCGATTCACGCACTCTTCCCGCACCTCACCTTTGCACCCGTCCTCATGACCTCGGTCACCGCGGGGTCTTCGGTGGCCCGCATCATGCCGGCCGCGCTCCACGCGCTTGAGAACTGGCGCCGGACGCTCACGGACCAGGAGCTGCGTGCGGTCTACGCTGCGGCGCGAAGCCGCATCCCGGCACCGCGCGATCGCGAGGGGCAGCGACAGATCCGCATGATAGACCTCGATCAGGTTGGCATCGCGCCACCGCAATTCCTCCTCCGCACACGACGCCACGTCAAGCTCCCCCGCGCGATCCCCAACATCATCGAGCGCGCGCTCCGCGAGCACGCGGACTTCACCGGAACCCCGCTCATCGTCACCGTGAAAGCCGTGAAGGCCTAAAGAGAACAATGGTGTAGCGGAGGCCTTCAGGCCTCCATCCCTCTGAAGCTGGCGCGGGAGCGCCGAAGATTATGCGTATCCTCTACGGAGTTGCCGGTCAGGGGAGCGGCCACGCGACGCGGTCGCGTGCAGTGCTCGAACACCTCCGTGCCGTGGGCCACGATGTGCACGTCGTGGCCCATGATGCGTCGTTCGCGCACCTCCACGACGACTTCCCGACGACGCGGATTACCGGCCTCGAGATCGCGTACGCAGAAAACCGCGTGCAGATCATCCGCACGGCGTTCGCGAACGCGCTCCGCGCACCGGGGAACACGCGGAGCATTGACCGCGTTCGCAGGGTTATTGATACGTTTGACCCGCAGGTCGTCTGCTCGGACTACGAACCGATCGTCGGCATGATCGCGCGCCTCAAGCACCGCCCACTCCTCTCCATTGACAACATCCACGCGCTCACGCGCACCGACATCGCGGTGCCCCCGCGACACACCCTCGCCGCGCGCACCGCGCGCACCGTCACGGAGCTCGTGAACGCCGGTAGCGATGCGTACGTCGTCACAGCGTTCGCCCCGCTCATGCCAACGCGGCCAAACACGCACGTCGTCCCCCCGCTCCTCCGCGATGCCGTCCTCCGACAGCACCCGCGACGCGGGCGATCGGTACTCGTGTACAGCACGTCTGCGGATCGCGAGCTCCTCGATGTCCTCCAACGCGTGCGCGCGCACTTCATCGTGTACGGCATCCCGCGTGGCCGCCGTGCGGCGAACATCACCTCCAAGCGACCGAACCCCACCACCTTCCTCCGCGACCTCGCGACGTGCCGCGCCGTTATCGCAACCGCCGGCTTCACACTCATGACCGAGGCGCTCCACTTTGGGAAACCCCTCCTCGCCCACCCGATCGCTGGCCAGTTCGAGCAAATCGCAAACGGGCTCCTCCTCGAGGAGCTCGGATATGGGAAGATGTGGGAAACACTCGACCGCGAACGCGTCGAGGCATTCCTGTACAATGGGGATGGGTACGCAGACGCCCTCGCGCGGTACCCCCGTCACGACAACACCAAAGCGTTCACCGTCATCGACCGCCTCATCGAGCGTCTCGCGCGCCGCCCGTAACTGCGCCACCACGCTATGATCCTCATCGTTGGCCTCGGCAATCCGGGAACGGAGTACGAACACACCCGACACAACGTCGGGTGGGAAGTGCTCGATGCGATAGCGGCGCGATGGGGATCGGGAGCGACGTGGCGCACGAAGCGGCTCCTCCACGCGCGCATCCTCGAGTGCGAGGTGAACGGGCAGCGCGTCGTCCTCGCACAACCGACAACGTACATGAACGAGAGTGGTCGGGCCGTCTCCGCGCTCGTCCGACACCTGCGCCTCGAAGTGAGCAGCGCGCACCTCATCGTAGTCCACGACGACCTCGACCTCCCGGTTGGCGACATCCGCGTCGGAGTCGGCAGCAGGAGCGGTGGACAGAAGGGCGTCCAGTCCACCATTAACCACCTCGGGACCAAGGACTTCACCCGCGTGCGCATCGGCATCGGACCGAACACCACGAGCGACGGACATCGAATTCCCGCGGAACGATTCGTCTTGCAAAAAATCGCACGCAGTGAACGGCCGGCGATTGACGAGGCCATCGCCGCTGCAGTGACCGCGATTGCAGCTCATGCGCAATGAGAACCCCCGCCACGTTTTCGCGTGGCAGGGGTCGGCGCGGCTTCCCTCTGGAGGCGCGAACCTCAGAGGGAGGTGCACGAAGAGGAGGCCTCGCACACCATAAGGCAAATATTACCGAAAGGAGACCTGCGCGTCAAGGGCTTTCCGTTCGCCCGTCATCCACGCCCGCATCGGACTGCCCGCGCGCATCGTCTATACCCTCGATCTCATCGAGGGATGTGGACCAGTCGGATGTGTCCCGTTTGGCGGCTGTGTCACGCGCTTCCGCTTGCGCGCGCTCGAACGTATCCACGAGTGGTGCGGTGCCGGGAACCGACGAGCGCCCCTGTCCCTCGAGCAGCCCGCGAATCTCACGGATTTGCGCGAGGATCGCCGCACGACTCACGCCCCGCTCGACCATGCGCCGAGCAACCTCGCGTGGCGACTCCGGTGGAGGGACATCCTCGTCCTCCAGTGGCGCATCGGCATCCGTGTGCAGCGGCGGTTGTTCCGCAGCGTCCTCGCCCTGTCCCATAAACGGGAACTCATGTTGACGTTTCATACCTCGCTATCTTACCACGCCCCTCGCACGCTGCACACCCTATGGACGCGACGCTCACTTCCTGGATCGGCCTCGCCGCGCTCACCGACATCATCGGGAGCGTCCGCCTCTGGCGACTCGTCGAGCGCTGCGGCTCACCCACCGCAGCGTGGGGAGCGCGCCGCGCAGACCTTGAAGCGGTCGGCATGATGCCGCAAACCGTTGCGAACGTCCTCGGTGCACGCCCGACGATCGATGTCCCCGCACTCGCCGCAACGATGCTCGCAGGCGGCATCGTGCTCATCCCGCGCACGGACGCGCGCTACCCCGCGCTCCTCAAGACCATCCCCGATCCCCCGCTCGTCCTCTTCGTCCGCGGCGCAGCCGACGCGCTCGTCACGCAGCAGATCGCATTCGTCGGAACGCGGCGCGCGACGGACTACGGCCTCGCGGCAACCCGTCTCCTCGTTGGACCGCTCGCGCGATCTGGCCTCACGATCACGTCGGGCCTCGCGCTCGGGATTGATGGCGCTGCGCACCGCGCGGCGCTCGAGGTTGGTGGCCGCACGCTCGCGGTGCTCGGTACCGGCATTGATGACGCCGCGATCTACCCGCGCCACCACCGGGGGCTCGCGCGGGACATCCTCGACGCCGGTGGAGTGCTCGTCTCCGAGTACGTCCCGGGCACCGCGGGCCTCAAGATGCACTTCCCCGCGCGCAACCGCATCGTCGCCGGCCTCTCGATGGGGACGGTCGTCGTCGAGTGTCCGCGTGATTCCGGCGCGCTCATCACCGCGCGATTCGCGCTCGATTTTGGCCGCGAGGTCTTCGCGGTCCCCGGCCCGATCACCGCGGAGGAGTCACGGGGCCCGCTCGCCATGCTCAAGTCCGGTGCCACGCCCATCACGCGCGCGGAGGACATCGTGGAAGCCCTCCACCTCGACCAACTCTTCCACCCCGCAGCGAGACCCGCGCCACACCTCACCGGCCTCTCGGCCCGCATCGTAGACGCGCTCTCGCACGAGCCCATCCACGTGGATGACCTCCACGCAGTGGTCAACGCCCCCGCGCACGAACTCGCGAGTTGCTTGACAACCCTGGAGCTCGATGGTGTGGTGAGGGATGTAGGCGGCTCCCGCTACGTTCGATCATGAGCGGTATCCGCACATCTCTTCATCCGCGATCACACCCCATGGCAAAAACCCTCGTCATCGTCGAGTCCCCCACGAAGGCGCGCACGATCAAGAAATTCCTCGGCAGTGACTTCACCGTGGAGTCATCGTTCGGGCACATCCGCGATCTCCCGAAGAGCAAGATGGGCGTGGACGTCGCGCACGATTTCGCACCAGCGTACGAAGTCCCACCGGACTCCAAGCAGCACGTCGCCACGCTCAAGAAGGCGGCAAAAGCAGCCGATGAGGTCATCCTCGCGTCCGACGAAGACCGCGAGGGAGAGGCCATCGCGTGGCACGTCGCCGAGGCGCTCGGACTCCCGCCGGAGCGCACGAAGCGCATCGTGTTCCACGAGATCACGAAGTCGGCCATCGAGCGTGCGCTCGCGCACCCCCGCTCGATTGACATGAAGCTCGTGTCCGCCCAGCAGGCGCGGCGCATCCTCGACCGGCTCGTCGGCTACACACTCTCCCCGCTCCTCTGGCGCAAGGTGGGCCCCGGACTCTCCGCTGGCCGCGTCCAATCCGTCGCGGTGAAGATCATCGTGGACCGCGAGCGCGAGATCAAGGCGTTCACGCCGGAGGAATACTGGAGCGTGGACGCGATGCTCCACGCGAGCGCGCAGCAATCGTTCTCCGCATCGCTCAAGCAGCGCGACGACGAAAAGTTCGTGCCGAAGGACGCGGCGGAGGCGGACGCAGTCGTGCGCGCGTGTCGCGATGCGACGTGGACGGTCGCGAACGTCGAGGAGAAGGAGGCATCACGGAAACCGGCCGCACCGTTCACGACCTCGACGCTCCAGCAGGAGGCGTCACGAAAACTCGGCTTCGGCGTGCGCCAGACCATGATACTCGCGCAGAAGCTCTACGAGACCGGTCACATCACCTACATGCGAACGGACTCGGTCAACATCGCTGCAGAAGCCATCACGACCATCACAAAGCAGGTTGGCGAACAGTTCGGACCCGCGTATGTCCTCCCCGCGCCGCGGACGTTCACGACGAAAGCGAAGGGCGCGCAGGAGGCGCACGAGGCCATCCGACCCACCGACGCCACGCACACGCCATCGTCGCTCACGGTTGCCGATGACAAGCAGCGCGCGCTCTACGAACTCATCTGGATGCGCACGATGGCCTGCCAGATGCCCGATGCCAAACTCAAGCGCGTGGGCGTCAACATCGAGGCGAAATCGGCAATCATGTACACATTCCGCGCCACCGGACAGACCATCATCTTCGATGGGTTCCTCCGCGCGTACCAGGAGGGACGCGATGAAGACGAGCCCGCACGCGAGCAGGACGACGTCGAGGGTGAGAAGTTCCTGCCACCGCTCCGCGAGGGAGAGCAGTGCGAGCTTGACGGACTCACCCCGGAACAGCACTTCACGAAACCGCCACCGCGCTACACCGAGGCATCGCTCGTGAAGAAGCTCGAGGAGGAGGGTATCGGTCGCCCGTCCACGTACGCGCCCACGATCTCCACGATCCAGGCGCGCGGGTACATCGAACGCGACGGCAAGCAGCTCATCCCGGGGGATGTCGCGTTCATGGTGAACGACCTCCTCGCCGAGCACTTCGGGAACATCGTTGACCTCCAATTCACCGCGAAGATGGAGGAGGACTTGGACGATATCGCCGAAGGAAAAACGGAAGAGGTCGCGTTCCTCAAGGGCTTCTGGGAGCCATTCGCGCGAGAAGTCCAAGAGAAGCAGGAAGCACTCACGAAAGCCGATGTCTCGCAGGAGCGCGTACTCGGCGAAGATGGAGAAACCGGTCTCCCCATCCTCGTGCGCCTCGGTCGCTTCGGGCCGTACGTGCAGCTCGGCCGCCTCGAGGACATGCCGATGATCCCGCCGAAGCCGCTGAAGTCCGGCAAGCCGTCCAAGGCCAAGCCGAAGCGACAGAAGCCGAAGTCGTCATCGCTCCTCAAGGGACAGGATCGCGACACACTCACGCTCGACCAGGCGCTCGCACTCCTCAACTTCCCGCGCGACCTCGGCGAGCACGACGGCGAACGTGTGACCGCGAACCTCGGACGCTTTGGCCCGTACGTCTCCTGCGGCACACGCAACGCGACTATTCCCGAAGGCGAGGACCCCACGACGATCGCGCTCGAGCGCGCTATCACGCTCTGCGCAGAGGCCACGGAGCGCAAGCGCAAAGCAGCAGAACCCTTGCGCACCCTCGGCGAGGACCCCGCCACGAATACTCCAATCCAGGTGAAGGACGGCCGCTTTGGCCCGTACGTGACGGACGGCACCACGCACGCGAGCATCCCCAAGAAGTCCTCCGTCGAGGACATCACACTCGAAGCGGCGATGGAGCTCCTCACGAAAAAACGCGCACGCGGGCCCGGGAGGAAGTGGGGAGGGAAGCGAAAAAAGTGAGTGGACCTCTCCTCCTCCGTCATTTCGACCGAGTCCGCGAGCGGAGAAATCTTGTCGCGCTACGCGAAATGCGCCCCGAACTGTGCTGACGAGATCTCTCCACGCGCTCGAGGACTCGCTTGGTCGAGATGACGAGGAATGAAACACAAAGCAATCCCACTCTCGTCATCTCGAGCGATCCCTTCCTGCCCCCCCGTCATCTCGAGCGGAGCGGAGCGAAGTCGAGAGATCTCACGCTATGGACGAGCGCCACTACTACGTCTACATTCTCACGAACGTCAAACGCACCGTCCTCTACATCGGTATCACCAACAACCTCATCCGCCGCGTTTGGGAGCATCAGGAAAAATTTGTCAGAGGGTTTACCGAGCGATACCACTGCACTGTCCTCATCTACTACGAGCAGTACGCGACCGCCATGGATGCTATCGAGCGCGAGAAGCAGCTCAAACGCTGGAGCAGGATTAAGAAGCTGGAACTCATCAGAGCCACGAACCCCGCATTGCGCGACTTGTACCCCGAACTGTGCTGACGAGATCTCTCCACGCGCTCGAGGACTCGCTTGGTCGAGATGACGGTAAATGAGGTGGAACAAACTTCCTTCGTCATTTCGAGCGGGTTCCACCTTCCTTCGTCATTTCGAGCGAGTCCTATCCTCCCTCGTCATTTCGAGCGAGTCCGCGAGTCGAGAAATCTCATCCCCCTCAACACCCCCCCTCAAAAGGAAGAACCTCGGTCCGAAGACCGAGGTTCTTTCGTGCGTTACGCGTCGCCTTTGCCAACAAGAACGATCGCGATGACCGCGAGCGCGTAGCCGGCGAGCTGGTAGCCGTTCGGCAGCTCATGCGTCCACGCGAACTTCGCGATGGATGCGAACACCGGCAACAGGATCGCGATGACCGTGATGGACATGAGCGATCCGCCTGCGGCGTAGGCCCATGGAGCAGTAGTCCGCGAGGAACAACACGACACCCATCCCAAGCGCGAGCGCGAGGAGCGTGCCAGTTGGCAACGTTGCGGCACCGGCAACACCCCTGAGATGCCAGAAGCGCAGGAGCGCGAGCGGCAGCATCACCGCGTAGCAGATGACGAGCAGCACTACCACCGGCACCCGCACGAACTTCTGCTCGATGACCACGTTCTGCACCGCGTAGAGCAGCATCGCCGCCGAGACGAGGAGGGCTGATTGCATGGCAATTCACCTCACCACGAGCAGCAGGTGGGAAGGGACCGCCTCGCAGGGAACGGTCGCGAGAGACCACTCTCTGAAGACGTGGGCGAAGCACAAACCGGTACGCGCGTCCTGTATATAGTGCATGTTGGCCACCACCAAGTTCCCTTGCTCCTTCTCCCACTCACGAAGCCTATCTTTCTGCGAACGCGTGTCACATCCGACAGCGAAGAGCGCAAGCATCACCACATACAACACCACAAACATCCGCTTCATGGACTTCTCCCTTGCTTTTGGTTTTGGAAATGTGCGACCGAAAACCGCGTCAATGCTGCACGGGCACAATGTAGCACACGCGAGGTGCAATGTCCAGTGGGGTTGACGTTCGCTGCTCCGCGAGCGATACTTGCCATAGACCACAGCCCTTTGTGGCGAGGAGGAAACTTGCACGGAACGAGTACGAGACCTGGCAGTGTGACGCTGGAGAACGCGGAACGCGTTGCGCAAGTGGTGAAGGCGGGAATCGCGCGTGGCCGCACGATCGCTGCGCACGCAGCCGAACATGGCGGGCTCAACGTTGCGTCTCTGTTCGAGTTCACCCCGGACATCGAGGCCCACTGCCTCGATGCGATGCACGGGCAGCTCGTCGCCTGCGGACAACATTTCACGATCACGGAGCGTGCGCGCGCATCATTGCTCCGCAACCTCGATGAGCCCCTGCGCACCTACGCGCAGACACTCCGCACGCTGCTTGTGCCGAACGAATCCACCGATGTGCCGAACTGTATTGAGCGCATCGCACAACGCGCCCCGAACGATCGTGCACTCGCGCACATACTCAACGCCGCACTGCTGGACATCGTGCAGTGCATCGTCGCAATGCGCATCCGCGCCGGGACGTTCGGCCTGCTCTGCATGGTACGCACGCTCGAACACGCGACCTGCGACGGAGTGCTCGCACGCAGCCCCTCCGATGCCCGCGCGCTCACGCGCCCGACATAAACCACACAACGCGTACATCCCCGATCCACGGATCGGGGATGACTTTGATTGACATTGCATACCAGGACTTGTACCCGACCATCACCCACCTCGCCACCCTCTCCTTCGCCCTGCTCCCTCCTCCGCGTCGTCCTGAGGCGAAGCCGAAGGACCTCACCCATAGCAACGCAGACCGCAGGAAAGAAAACACCTCGGCCCATATGAACCGAGGTGCTTCTCTGTACCACACCATCACATACTGCTCACTCGCCAAATTCGAGATCAACGAGTGTCATGAGGTGTATCAAATCAACCATGGACGAGGCCGCCGGTCGATGTGAGAGATCTTCTCGAGCCCGCTCCCACGCCGCACGCGAAGGATGAGGTCGCTCGTGCCCCTCCGGTGCAATCTGCTGGAGCAATGCCATCTGCCATATTCCCTCAGGAGCATGGCTCTGATATATGCGCTGCGCATTGTTCATCCACTCGCCCCAACGAGCGCGAATGGTCTCCTCGTGTGGTGCGAGCACCTCCGGCCCAAAGATGCGCTTCGCCGTAGCGAGACAGGAAAGGATGTATGAGGGACGCTCATTTGCAAGCACTGCACCGATCGCATCACGCGCGTCATCAAACTCTTTGCCATCGGCGTTGACCTCTCGCATAAACCGATCGGAATCGAGCTGCCATAGCCGTTGGAGCGTCGCGATCCGCACTCCGGGCGACATACCCACACGATCATCGAGGTCATGCCGAGCCGCGTCCCACAATCGCTCGCGATCATTCGGAGACACTTCGCGATCAAATCGTTCCGGATCAATGGTACGCAACGCTGCAGCAGCAATATCGTCGAGCGGGCCGTAAAAACCCTGCTGGAAATGCGATGCGTAATACTGCCAATCCTCGTCACCCACGAGTGCGCGAATATCCTCGCGTACGGTGCGCGTCTCCGCGGGCTCAACACCCTGCTCCGGAATGGTCCCCGACTCCTCTGCGTGCATCATCGGCACGCGCTCCGCGAGGATCGCCGCAGTATCCGCAATGTATCGGTAATCCGGCTCATCATGAGCAATCTCGGAAGCAATCGCTTCCTTACCCTCCTTGCGCACGCGCTCGGATCGTGCCCACTCAAAGAGCGGCAACCCCGCGGTCTGCGTGCGCTTCGCCTCGCTATCCAGATGCTGCGGTAAGAATCGTTCTCCCATAGATCCCTCCATGTTGATGAATACGCCCCATGACACTTCCACAGTACCCCCCCGATACTGCGTCAAGCAACAACGTGAAAACCACTCCCGTTCCCATAAAAAGTTTCGTGTAGCCGCTAGGACGCTTGCGCGAGGTGGTGCGCGCCTCGACGAACGGATAATGGGGGTTAAGTCCCACGGGGTCAGACCCCTTCCATGCAGGGGGGGGTCTTGACCCCGTCAAGCACTCTTGCATATCCCTGAGCATTCACACGGTTATTTCAGGCGATTACCTCCCCACTATGGAGCGATACGACAGGAGTCACGACATTTTTTGCGCATACTTGACAGGCGTCTGGATTGAGCTATACTTCAAACAAACAAATGACGTAAGTCATCCCACTGGAGGGAGAACGTGCGGAAGAAAAACATGGTGCGCACCGTACCTTCACAACCCGACCAACGAACAGGGCAAAGGATCCGCGCACACTCATCGACACGAAGGAACGTGCCACGATCGAGAGGAGAAAACGATGACACAACAGGGTTCGAGTCCGCGGGATGCGGCCGGGCCACTGGACGTGGCATCGGAGCACCCGCTCGAGCACGCAGCGATCACGCCGCACCGCATACCACCCGCGAGAATGGGAACGATCGGCGTGGTCGCGCAGGAAATGTGTGCACCGCGCAACGATCAGCTTCACACAACGCCGCAGGTCTTCCAGCGACTCCTCGGCATCCCAATGGGACTGCCGGAGACCATCGCTGACCAAGCGCTGAAGGAAGCACACACGGAGATCATGCAGGTCTGCGCGGACTACCTCCCGCGCGAACTTCAGCGGCAACTCATACCACGAGGACTCGCCGAAATGCCAACGCAAATTGGGAGCTTCATCCCGTGGATCCTCGAGCGCGCAAGCCGCGCGCGTGATGTCGCCTTCGCGAGACAGGTGTTCTCCCTCGCGCAGATCATCCAGGGACTCAACGAACTTGGGTGGTCGTATGAGGAGCGCGAGTTCATACGCATCGCGGCACTCAAAGCACTACACCCGTGCTTCGAGACCGATGAGCAACACCTACCACTGCACTACGCACGCAACCGAAACGGGCACGAACGGTGCATCGCCGCGGGATTCGATCCCGCCATCGTCGCAGCGCACCCGCACGCAATCAGCGAGTCGTTCCCGGATGTGCCGATGCGGGCGGTGCAGCTCGCGGACCGCGTGGTGCCCGTCGGTGTCTTCATCCGCGTGAAGCGACCATTCTCGATCTACCTCCGTATGCTCCGCGAGCGGACGCTCAACGCCATGCGGATTCCTGATCCCTTCGGATTCCGCTTCGTGTGCTGCTCGTCGCATGACCGGCGCGCGTTCGAGCAGCATCTCTACGACCGACTTCCGGTCATCGAACGCACGCGCACGCAGTACCTCGATCGCTACGGTCACACGAACGAGCGACGACCGAACCAGTACTCGGCGCGAAACTTTCGTGTGACCATGTGGTGCGCGGACATCGCCGGCGCACGGTGGGAGTTCCAACTCATGGACGCGCCGGACTTCGTAAACCTCTGGTGCTCGAAGGGCTCGGAGAACTGGTACCTCTATCGCCTCCGCCAGCTCATCGCGCTCTTCTTCCGCCACTGCTTCCCAAAGGAGCATACCGGCGTGGACTGGAAACACGCCGCACGACTCTGTCAACAGCACCTCCTCAAGGTACGCCGCGGACACATCAATGGGTGAGATGCACGCAACGCGGGACGATACTCCTATCGTCCCGCGTTTTCATGCACGCGCGACACTTTGACAGGTCGCACGTCGAGCGGTATCCTTGCGGTACATGGTTGATTCCAACGTGCCGACACCCACGCCTGCACGCCCGGTCGAGCGCGGCGACCTCGCGAAGCTCCGCGCGACCGTCGCCGCGTACTGCACGCCGGAAGCTACCGCGCTCATCGAGCGCGCGTACGCCTTTGCCGCAGCGGCACACGCGGGGAAGCAACGCTGCTCTGGCGATCCCTACATCATCCATCCGATCGGTGCTGCCCAGCAACTTGCGGAAATGCGACTCGACGCGACGATCATCGCTGCCGGCCTCCTCCACGATGTCGTAGAGGACGCGGGCATACCGATCGCGCGCGTACGCGAACGATTTGGAGAAGACATCGCCTTCCTCGTGGACGGTGTCACGAAAATCGGCACGGTGCGTCTCCATGGCGAGCAGCGCTACATCGAGAACCTCCGGAAGATGTTCGTCGCAATGGCGCAGGACATCCGCGTCATCATCATTAAGTTCTGCGACCGCATCCACAACCTCGAAACTCTCACATACGTCCCCGAGCACAAACGGCTCCGCATTGCGCAGGAGAGCTTGGAGATTCATGCGCCGATTGCGAACCGGCTCGGCATGATGGAAATCAAGACACAGCTCGAGGACCTCGCGTTTCCGTTCATCGCACCAGACGATGCCGCGTGGGTCAACACGCTCATCGCAGAAACATACGATGAGCGACGCGCGCAGTGCACCGCGCTCCGCACGACGCTCACCGAGCTCCTCACGCAGGGCGGCATTCGCATCATTGGGACCTCCGCACGCATGAAAGGGAAGTATAGCTTATACAAAAAACTCCAACTCCACGAGCGAGACATCACGCGTATCTATGACATAGTCGCACTCCGCGTGATCATTGAGGATATCACGACATGCTACGCCGTCCTCAGCGCGATTCACCAGCATTGGAAGCCGGTGAGGGGGCGCATAAAGGACTACATCGCGAACCCAAAAATGAACGGCTACCACTCCATCCACACGACGGTCGTCACCGATGACGGCGCGTATGTCGAGTTCCAAATCCGAACGCCGCAGATGCACGAGGAGGCGGAGTGGGGCGCGGCGGCGGCCTGGAGGTACCACGAGCGCGGCACGTACCACGCGCCGAACAAGCAGGTCGCGTGGGTGGACTCCCTCATCCACTGGCAGCGATCCGTGGACGATCCCCACGACTTCCTCGCCGGTCTCAAGACAGAGGTCTTCCGCGATCGCATCCTCCTCTTCACACCCCGCGGCGATGTCATTGACCTCCCCGAGGGAGCGACGCCACTCGACTTCGCGTACCAAATCCATACCGACGTCGGCAACCGCACAATCGGCGCGCGCGTCAACGGACACGCCGCGCTCCACCCCCTCGACCGACCACTCAACAGCGGCGACATCGTCGAGATCATCACCGACCCCAAGCGCAAGGGGCCGAGCCAGGACTGGCTCCACATCGTGCGCACGACGCACGCGCGCTCGAAGATCAAAGAGGCACTCCGCGTGCAACTCCGCCACCACGCCGCGCGGTGAGATGCCACTCCACCGCAGTACTGACATGCGAATACGTCGCGCCGTTCGGCGCGACGTATTCGCTGCGTGCTCATGCGGTGATGGTCTGGACGATACCGTCGAGCTCCTCACGGTCGGTGTACGTGATGGCAATCGTCCCGCCGCCGCTCGCGTTCGCCTCGATGCGCACCTTCGCGCCAAGGCGTTGCTGGAGCGCGAGCGCTTTCGCGCGGAGGTTGGGATCGGATGCCGTACCGGTCGCCGCGCGAGGAGATCGCGGGGCTAGCCGCTTGCGCGGCGTCTCCCGTGCCGCCTGTGCAACCGAGAGTCCACCCTCGAGGATGCGGAGGAACCACGCGCGCTGCTCCGCGGGGTCCGCGATGCCGAGGAGCACCTTCGCGTGCCCCTCGGAGACCCGCCCGTCGCGCACCGCCTGCCGCATATCTTCGGGGAGCGCGAGGAGCCGGAGGACGTGCGTGATGCTCGGACGTGCAACGCCGACGCGCTCGGCGATCTGCTCGTGCGTGAGCCCGAACTCCTCCGCGAGCTGCTCGTACGCGAGCGCGCGATCAATCGCGTTGAGGTGCTCGCGCTGGACGTTCTCCACAATGGCGAGCTCGAGCTTCGTCCGGTCATCTACGACACCGTCACGGATAACGATGGGGACGGTGACGAGTCCCGCGCGCCGCGATGCGCGCAAGCGACGTTCCCCCGCGATGAGCTCATACCGGCCATCGGTGCGTCGAGAGACCACGAGCGGCTGGAGGATGCCGTGCGCGCGGATGGACGCTGCGAGTGCGTCAAGCTCCGCGGGTGGGAAATCCCGCCGCGGCTGCATGGGGTTGGGGAGGATCTGCTCCGGCGGCACCACGAGCATGCCCGAGGTGCTGCGCTGCTGCGGTTCTAAGGCCGCTGGCGGAACGCTGGGGATGAGCGCAGAGAGTCCTCTGCCGAGCCCACGTTGACGGATGGTCATACCTCGTACAACAGGCGAGCGACGCTCGCAATCTCAATTCTCAAGTGCTATCATCAGCGCATCATCTATGCGATCTGCGCAGCGATCTCCTCACAGGCACTGCAACAGTTCCTCCGTCAGCTTCTCGTACGCCCGCGCCCCGCGCGAACGAGGATCGTACCGCGTGATCGGCAGCCCGTGGGACGGTGCCTCGGCGAGGCGGACGTTCCGCGGGATGACCGACCGGAAGACGCGGTTCGGGAAGTGTCGGTAGAGCTCCTCGAGGACGTCGTTCGAGAGGCGGAGGCGTCCCTCGTACATCGTAATGACGGCACCGAGCACGCGGAGTTCCGGCCGGAGCTGCTTGCGCACAAGCTCGATCGTCTCCATGAGTTGCCCCAACCCCTCGAGCGCGTAGTACTCGGCCTGCACCGGAATGAGAACTTGATCTGCCGCGCAGAGGGCGTTGAGCGTGAGGAGGCCAAGCGACGGCGGGCAGTCAATGAGGATGATGTCGTAGCTATTGCGGAGCTCCACGAGCGCGTCGGCGAGCTGAAACTCGCGCCGCTCGACGGAGACGAGCTCGATGTTCGCCCCCGCGAGCGCGGGCGATGACGGCATGCAGTGGAGCCCCTCCTGCGCTGTCACAACAACGGCCTCCCGCGGCCGACAGTCCCCCGAGAGGACTTCGTAGACGCCGCGCGACACGCTCCGGTAGTCAATGCCCAAGCCCGAGGCGGCATTGGCCTGCGGGTCCATATCAATGAGGAGAACGAACTTCCCGTGCTCCGCGAGGAAGCTCGCGAGGGAGAGCGCGGTTGTCGTCTTCCCCACCCCACCCTTCTGATTGACGATCGCGACGACCTGTGCCATAGTGAGCTGCAAGCGTATGCGAGATATCCATCGTACCATGGATCGTGGCACTCTGGTACAATAACGCTACGCCGCGGTGGCGGAACCGGCAGACGCGCAGGACTCAAACTCCTGTGGCCGCAAGGTCATGAGGGTTCGATCCCCTCCCGCGGCATGCAAAACACTCCCGCTGATGGGAGTGTTTTGCGTTACCGAAAATACCCACGCTACGACGATGGCCAGTACTTCCAGATGAGGACGAGGAGCACCACTTGGAATGCGATGCCCACCTTGAGTGGCATGCCGTTGAAATGCTTGATGAGCTGATCGTGGACGTAGACGTGGAACTTGTAGAACCAGTGGAGGCGCACGCGGTACTCCTTCTTCACGTAGAGCGCGTACTCAGGGATGGCCACGATGAGGTCGGGGAGGAGCCCCGCGAGCATGCCGATGTACGCGTAGAGCGGGTGCTCAAACTTCCCCAGCGCGAACGCAGGGAAGAAGATGGCGATGCTCGCGCCGATGTCCACCGCGAGGAGGAGGTAGAATCGTCGCGCTTTCCCCGTTGCCTTCGTCGCATGCGCAATCCCACGATCGCCATGCGGGAACATGTCCAGGAGGAAGTGCGACAGGAATCCAAGCGCGAACGCAGTGAGCGCATTGGGGGAGAGTTCACCGGCGAGCGCACCAGTTGCCGCGTGCATGGTGAGGAGCATAGAAAAATCGGGGACCTCTGCGGATTTTTTTGCTGTCATTGCGAGGAGTCCTCGACGTGGCAATCCCGCAGAACCAAGTGGCCGGGATTGCCGCGCCTCGAGGACTCGGCTCGCAATGACACACTTTTATAGAGGCACCATCGATATAACCTGTCGGATGCTACAAACTAGCGGGGGCGGGGGTTGAACCCGCGACCAACGGCTTATGAGTCCGCTGCTCTACCACTGAGCTACCCCGCCGTAGTCATTTACGATGCCATAGGATACATGGTGCGTCAACAACGAAAAACACCCCACGCGAAGTGGGGCACTTTTCATGGCGGGGGTCGGATTTGAACCGACGACCTCCAGGTTATGGGCCTGGCGAGCTGCCAAACTGCTCCACCCCGCTCTACAGCGATCCTCCATGCTTGTAGTGTGGATGATTGCACCAATCTTGTCAACTATCGCACCACTGGAGAAGGGAATGGGAGGGCGCGTTGCGCCCTCCCTGCTGGGAACGTCACTCCTGGCCGATGATCTGCGTCACGCGCAGATAGGTCTCATCGTTCACCTCGATGAGCTCACCCCAGGCGACGGTCTTCCCGCCACTCGTGATACGAATCGCCGTGGGGGCTGCGAGGATGTCTCCGGGATCGAGCGCACGAATGCCCTCCTCACCAAGACCGAAGTCATCAAAGAGATCGAACTCCTTCCGATTCCAATCAAATGCCATGCCGTCCTCCTCCGTTGTTCGCATGCACGCAGCACGCCCGTAGAGCGTACCACCACTGTCTCCCATCGTCAAGCCCGTCGCCGCATACGCGCGCGAATGGCACGGAGACCCGCCGCCGCCTTCGCGCGCTCGGCGGGATCACGGAGGAGGTGCCACGCAGCGGGTGCAATGGACGCGAGGACGATCGCGATGACGATGGGGGCGAGATAGTGATCAATGTTGGGAATACGCTGCCCGAGGGCGTATCCGGCAAACGGCACACCGGTCGCCCAGATGATGCCACCGATGACATTGTAGAGGAGGAACGTCGGGTAGCGCATGCGACCCACACCAGCGAGCATCGGCGTGAACGTGCGTACGACGGGCATGAAGCGCGCGAGGACGATGGCCTTCGACCCGTGCTTCTCAAAGAAACGCTTGGAACGCTCGATGTGTTCCGGGTGAAAAAAAATTGAGTGCCGACGCGTGAAGAGTCGCGCGCCAACGTGGCGGCCGAACGCGTACCCTACGCTGTCACCGACGATCGCCGCGACCGTCGCGAGCGCGAGCAACCACCATATGCTGAACACGCCGGTTGATGCCAGGACGCCCGCGGTGAACAGGAGCGAGTCCCCCGGGAAGAAGAACCCAATGAGGAGTCCGGACTCCGCGAAGATCACGAGGGTAATGCCGATGAGGCCGGCACCGGTGATGAGGTTAAGGATGTCCATACGCTCGCGCTACCCGGGCTGTGCTTCCGACCAGTCGAAATGTTGAAAAATCCAGTCCGCGAGCACGCCGACGTCGCGAAACCGATCGAGGTGCGTCGCGGCACCGAGCACCGCGACGACGATCGTCGCGCCATCGCGCTCCACCTCGATGACAAAATTGTACCCCGCCTCGTCGAGGTAGCCGGTCTTTCCGCCGATGAGCGTATAGGAGTGCTCGCGGCCGTCCGTGAGGAGCGCGTTCGTCGTGACGATTGGCAACGCGCGACGACCATCGCGATGCGCGTCAACGGTGGTCCGTGCGGTCGCGAGCAGCGATCGGAGGGGGTCCTCCGCGAGCGCAGCAGCGAGTAGGCGCGCGGCATCCACTGCGGTACCGCGGTTGTCGGAGCGAAGGCCTGCGGGATCGGTGACGCGCACCGACCGGAGGCCAAGCCGTCGCGCGGTGCGTTCCTGCGCATCGCCGGACACCAACGCGCCGTCGCTCCGCGCGAGCGCACGCGCCGCGCCGTTGTCGGAACGGATGAGCATCGCAGCCAGGAGGTCGTGCACCGCAAAGATGTCGTCCGACTCCACGATGGTGTTCCCTTCCTCTGGAATGTCGTCAGCGACGATCTGTACCTGCGACACGCCGTCGCGATCGTCGCGTACCTCGACGTACGCGATCGCCGTGAGGAGCTTCGTGATACTCGCGAGCGGGCGCACCGCGTACGGCTGCTTGCCCCAGAGGAGCACGCCGGAGTCCGCATCGAGCACCGCCGCACTCTGCGCGGTGAGCACCGGGCCCAGTTCCTCCGGCTCGCCGTTCGCCGCCGCGATCCGCGTCGGGATGCGTGGGCTCGTCGCAACGATCGCAGGAGCAGGTCCTACGGACAGGGGCTCTGCGAGCGCCGGATGCGCACTCCAGGAGCTGAATGCGACAAAGAGAATGGCGAAGAAGAGACCCATAGGTGAGCATCACGAGCATCGTTTACGCGTTCCTATTTTATCGTCCACTATATTTCGTCATCTCGACCCCGTTCGACTCGCGGACTCGCTCAGGGCAGGCTCCGCAACAGAGAGCGGAGAGATCTCCATATGAGATTTCTCGACTTCGTTCGCCCGTGCGCTCACTTCGCTCGAAATGACGAGAGGGAGATGGAGCTCAGACCGGCGGTGCCGCGACCACTTCACCGCCCTCCTCGCCGTGCGCCATGGCGAGGTACTCGCGGATGATCGCGTCGTTGTGGAGCCGCTCGTAGTCCGTGAGCTCGCGGAGATCCGCGATGCCGAGGTGACGGAGGAAATCCATCGACACCGTGAAGATATCCTCGCCACGTGCGCGATCGCGCGCGCTCACGATGAGTCCGCGCATGAGGAGGTTTCGGATGATGAGTCCGCAGTGGACACCGCGGATGTGCTCGAGCTCCGCCTTCGTGATCGGGCCGCGGTACGCGACGACCGTGAGCGCTTCGAGCTGCGGACGGGTGAGCTCACCGCGCACCTCGTCGCTCGCTATCGTCTCCGCGATGGCCTGGCAATCCGGGTGGGAGACGAGCTGCACTTGCTCCTCCGTCGCCGCGACCATCGTTCCACCGCCGCGCGCATTCCATGTCGTCTGGAACGCAGCGACGGCATCCCGTGCGGTCTGGAGATCGCTCCCGAGGAGCACCGCGATCTTCTTCATCGTGAGCGGCTTGCCGGACAGGAAGAGGATGGTCTCGAGCGCGCGGTGGAGGTCAATGGTGGGTGCGGTATCTTTCGACATAGCTATGGCCATGTTCAACGCGAGCGTCCATCCGAGGAACGCTCGATGGCAATCGGGGAGAACTGCGAGGACTGGATTGCGACAACCTCCTGCTGCCGGACGAGCTCAAGAACCGCGAGGAACGAGACGATCTGTTCCCGACGTCCCGTTCGCCCGCGGAGCACGTCGTGGAGTGTCACGCGGGAACGCGCCGCGACGAGCGCCCGCAACTCTGCAATGCGATCCTCAATGGAGATGGTGCGACCGATCGTCGCCTTCGGGATCCGCACGATGGGCTCGAGCTCCGCGATGAGGTGCACCATGACCTGCCCGAGCATTGCGAGGTCAACGCGCTTCGGCGGGAGAAATGATGGTACGATCACCGGCACCCGCGCGCTCGGGTGCATCCGTGGAGACACGCTGAACTGCTCGGCGATACCCGTTGCCGCCTCCGCGAACGCGCGGTAGATGCGGAGCTGCGCCGCGAGTCCCGTCTCGTCCTCCTCCGCGTCGCCCTCCGCCTCGGGCAGGAGGACGAGCGACTTGAGGTAGAGGAGCTTCGCCGCAATGACGAGGAAATCCGCCACGGCTTCCGGCGTCCGTTGCTCCACCTGCTTGAGGTGCGCGAGGTACGACTCGCACACCCCAGCGAGCGCCACGGTGGTGATGTCGAGCTCCTCCTGCTCAATGAGGCGCAGGAGGAGGTCGAGCGGCCCGTCGAATGGCTGGAGCGCGGGGCGCATGCGTCCCGCGTACTACGACCGCTTCCGCGCTGCGGGCTTCCTGCGGACCGCCTTCCGCTTCGTGGGACGCTTCGCGGTCGTCCGCTTCGCTTTCGCCGGTGCACGCTTCGCTTTTACAGGCGCACGCCGCTTCGCCGGTGCTCGCTTCGCGCGCTCGCTCACTTTCGCAATCGTCGGTTCCTCGCTCGCAATGTAGTTCGCAACGGAGCAGTCGAGCGATTCCGTGTGACTGCCAGATCGGCAGAGCATCGTCTTGCACTTCGCCAATCCGCTGTCGAGCACGCAGGCGATCTTGAAGAACGATGCGAACGGTGGTGTCGTCCCCTCCTTGATCTTCAGCTGCTCCATCGCCCGCTCCGACGCGAGCGTCACCTGCTTCGCGCCGAGCACCTTCTTCATCCGCGCGAAGTCCAACCGACTGTGTGCCGGAACACTCACGAGCACGAGGTCACGATCCGCGCGGACGAGGACGGTCTTCGCGACGTGCTTGGGATCCGCATCCAAGGTCTGCGCCAGATCAAACGCGGTGAAGACCTTCCGGTGCGGCACAACCGCATAGGCGATACCCCGCTTATCGAGGTGATTGAGAAGACGTTTGGAGATCATAGATGGTGGGAGAAGAACTGGACTCTATTGTACCGCGCCAGGCACCTGTTTGGCGAATGGAGTGACGGTGGGCTGTTCAATGGCGAGGTAATCCACAAAACGCATGACGATGGAGTGCGTCCGGAGGCCGGCGTTGAAGGAGATATGCTCGTGCGCGCGGAGTGAGGGGTCACAGTACGTCATGAGACCGATACACGAACCGAACGGTGGCACGCCACCCACCTCGCACCCCGTCTCCCGCAGCACCTCCTCTGGCGACGCGAGTGCGAGCTTCTTCGCCCCGAGCTTCCGCCGGAGGGCGGGGAGGTCCGCCTGGAACGCGGCGGAGAGCACCGCGAGCACGTAGCGTGACTTATCCACATGACACACGAGTGCCTTCGCACCTTCTTCAATGCTCGTACCACGGATCGTTGCGGCCTCCTGCGAGGTGCGCACCGGCGCGTGCTCGTGCTGCTTGAACGTCACACCTGCACGTTCGAGCTTGGCCACAATGCACGCGTAGGGATTGGGGTGATTCATACGGGAGAGCGACGCATACGGAATACTGCTTTCACTGCCTCCACGGCAACGAGGTTTACGACGCTGAGGCCGATGATGATACCCCACCCCCAAAGGGGAATATGCACCGTACGCAAGAGCGGCCGAACCGCAGGCGCGAGGAGCCCAAAGAGAAGGAGTGCAATCGCAATGGCAATCGCGATGAGGAGCGCGGGGTTCTCCCAGGGACGCGTGCGCCAGATCGGGCGACGACGCGACCGAACCGCGAAGATGACGAAGAGGGAATTCGCGGCGAGTGCACCAAAGACAATCGTGCGCGTGAGATCGAGGTCACCGGTGATGTGGTAGAGCGCGAACCCTGCGCCGATGAGGAAGATGTCGGTCACCAGGCCCACGCCGAACACGAACGCGCGCATCTCGGGATCAAAGAGCGACGCGGATCGCTTGCGCGGCGGCTCGTCCATGATGCCGGACTCGGGTGGCTCAAACGCGAGCGCCGCCGCCGGCAGGGTGTCCTCCAGGAGATTCACCCAGAGGATCTGCGCGGGGAGTATGAGGAGCGGCAAACCGGTGAAGACGGACACGCCCACGAGGAGGAGCTCGGTGAAGCCGGAGATGAGGAGGTAGTTCGCCGTCTTCCGGATATTGTCCCACATCGCGCGCCCGCCACGGATACCCTCGACGATGGTCTCGTACTTGTTGTCGAGGAGGACGAGGTCCGCCGCTTCGCGGGAGACATCCGTGCCCGACCCCATCGCGATGCCGATGTCCGCCGCCGCGAGTGCTGGAGCATCGTTCACACCGTCGCCGGTCACCGCGACCGCCTCGCCACGCGCACGCCAGGCGGCAACGAGCCGCGCCTTCTGCGCGTGCGACGTCCGCGCGAAGATATCCACCGATGCGATGCGCTCGTGGAGTGCCGTATCGGAGAGCCCCTCGAGCTCTGTGCCGGTCATGACGACCGGCTCACCGGCCGCAAGGCCTGCGTCCTCGGCAATACGCTTCGCGGTGGCGGGGTGATCTCCAGTCACCATGATCGTCCGCACGCCCGCTTGCTGCGCCGCGGCAATCGCACGGGCAGCATCTTGCCGAAGCGGATCGCGGATGAAGAAGAGGCCGAGGAGCACTGCGCCGTCCACGAGATCGTCACCGAGGTCCGCGATGCGCGTCATTTTTTTGGACACCGGCGTGCCCGCAGCCGCGACGATGCGGAAGCCCTCGCGCGCACGCACGTCGAGCTCCTCGAGGATGCGCTGCGGGAGCGGTGCGTGGGTGACGTACTCTGGCGCGCCCAATATGATGAGCTCCGTGCTCGCGCGCTGGATCAATGTTGCCGAGTACTTCCGCTCGACGGAGAACGGGAGGCGATCGAGGATGGTCGTCGCCGCGCGCGTGCGCAACACATCAACCCCCGCCGTACCTGCGGCACTGACGAGTGCGGCCTCGGTGGAAGACCCCAAATACTCCCAGTCCGATGGCGCGGCCTCAGGGTTTGCGATGGACACCTCGGTGCCGATCGCCGCAGCGACCATCATGCGCTCGCACGCCTCGACGCACGCCATGCCGGGTTCTACGCGCACCTCGCCCACGCCGCCGTCCACGAGGTGAACCGCCACGGTGCGCATGCGACCCTCGGTGAGCGTCCCTGTCTTATCCGTGAGGATGATGGTGACCGACCCCAGCGTCTCAGCCGCGATGATGCGTCGCACGAGGCACTGCTTGCGCGCGAGGCGGACGGTCCCCACCGCGAGAATGGCGGTGATGGCAACCGCGAGGCCCTCGGGCACCGCGGCAACTGCGACCGCGATCGCCGTCGCGAGCATCTCACCTGCATCGAGCCCCCGCGCGATGCCGATGGCGGAGAGCGTCACCGCCGCGACCGTCACGACGATGGCGACGACGCGGGCGAACTGTGCAAGCTGCTCCTGGAGCGGCGTGCGCTCGCGCTCCTCGGTGAGCGATGCGGCAATACTCGCGAATGTCGTCTCCGCCCCGATCGCCGTCACCACCGCAACGCCCTGCCCCTCAACCACGAGGGTGCCCTGGGAGAGTGTCTCGTGCTCCCCTGTTCCGCCGAGTGTCGTCTTCTGTACCGGCACACTCTCTCCCGTGAGCATGGATTCATCCACCTCGAGCGATCGCGCCTCGATGGTGCGCGCGTCCGCGGGAATGCGCATCCCGCGCCGCAGGAGGAGAAGGTCGCCCGGCACGAGCTCCTCCGTGTCCACCGCGACCTCGTGACCACCCCGCACCACGATCGCCTTCGGGTGGAGGAATCCCCGGAGTGCATCGAGCGCGCGCTCCGCACGGAGTGCCATGACCATACCAAACCCCGCGGTGATCACGAGTGTGGCGAGGATGAAGAGACCATCCACCCGCTCGCCGAACGCGATCGCGGCAATCGCCGCTACCGCGAGCACGATGAGAATGGGGTTCTTGAGCTCATGAACCGCGTGCGCGAGCGCACCCGGCCGCGCGCGCTCCGACAGCACGTTGCACCCAAATCGCTGCCGACGACGAATGACCTCGCCCTCGGTGAGGCCGCTCCCATCCGTACCGAGTGCCGCGAGGACATCGTTCAGGGTTTGTTGTTTTGCCTCCATAGTCCTCTATCGTACCAAACCCACAACGAAAAACCCCACTCCGATGAGGAGCGGGGTGCTGCGCGATGTTGCTCACGCCTGGCGATGGCCTGCGCGACTGCGACCCGCCCACCAGTACGAGAGACGTTCGCAAACGTACTCGACGAACGCGACGAAGGCCAGCACTGCGACGAGGAGGGCGAAGAACATCCACTGGCTCGCCGGACTGACCCTCATATGGGGATCCGCAGCCACGAGTCCGGGATCAGCATGCGCGAGCGAAAGCATCGCGCCCGAGATACCAAGCACCCTGTACATCATTCTTCCCACGAGCTCCTCCTTGTCTAAAGACCTCCATGCAGTATGGCACACGAGCAGCACCGCGTCCAGATGCTGTCGGAAAGAAAGGGGTCAATGTCGGAAAGAAAGGAGAAAGGGGTCAAGTCCATTTTTCACTGGATCACCTCGTGCTCCCTATAGCCGCCATCGTCAAAGAAATGGACTTGACCCCTTTATCCACCTTCGATTTTCGTGCTATACTGAACGGGATAAGAAACTAAACTCAAGCATCGGCCCTCACCAGCTCGTATGTCGCGTCGCAACCAAACTATCGCACTCCTCGCCATTGCTGCGCTTGTTGTCGCGATCGTTGTCATGGCAGTTGCGCGGCGTGCAGCGGATGATCAACGTCGAGCGGCATATGATGCCGCATGGCCAGATGATCCTGCCCAGGCAGCGCGACAGTACGAGGTCACCGGCCGCACCGAGGAGTGGTGTCGAAAACTCAACGGCTCCTACAGCGCTGTGGAACACCAACTTGTCTGCGTCAACGCACCATGTCCAGCGGATATCGAGGAACGCTGCGACCTCAATGACGCTGCCAACGCCGTGCAAACGTGTGCACAGCAACAAAACGACGGCGAGCGCGGGAGCTGCTCCTTCTACCTCGCACGCTTCACGAGGGACAAGCGTCATTGCGCTGCCATTACGACATCGCCAATCCCGGAGCTCTCGGTCTCGGATTTCTCAACCCTCTGCTCGATGCAATGAGACGGCACGCCGCGTTCGATCAACCCTTCTCTACCCCCCCCCAAGCAGTGCTCTGGATCACTTCGTATTCCCTCTATGAAAGGGAAATGGGCCAAACTCGATCACCTCGTGCTCCCTATAGCCGTCATCGTCAAATAAATGGACTTGACCCCTTTATCTGTGCACTCGATCACCTCGTGCTCCCTATAGCCGTCATCATCGAAGAAATGGACTTGACCCCTTTATTAACAGAGCAGACCTGACACGATTTGGCACACGGTTTTTCGCACGATTTCTGCATTGACACGATTTCTGCAAATTATTTGTAAAGATCCATTAGCTGTTCATTTAATATTTTTTTACATACTTTATTTTTTTGGTCCTTCTTGCATTCCTTGAATTGTAACCAAAGCATTGGTTCACCAAAATGCTCCTTACAAAAATAGCGCTCCTGACCATTCTTTGCACCCTCCATACAGTCACTGAATTGCTCACGGTAGTCAGCTACATGAGGAGCATCTCTCACGCCCCGAATAAAATATGTCAAGAAAAGCAAGCCGACCAAAATAGCCAGTCCCAAATTCACGACTTCCCCTTTTTCTTTTTTGTCGAGATCCTCCCACATATGGAAATCGTGTCGGAAATCGTGTCATGTCCACGGAAATCGTGTCAAGTCCGATTTTATAGTGTCAAGAAAGCAGCAAATGCAAGAAAGACAAGAAAGGGGTCAAGTCCATTTTTTCACTTTATCTCTCTTTATCTCCCCTTTCCTTTTTCCCTTTTTCTACCTTGCTCTCTTTACTAGACACAAATCTTTACAAAATTTACTATACTATTTTTATAATTTTCTTCTGAAATTTGTAGTAATTTTTCACTTGACATATTTTCAATATTAACTTGATTTTCTTTTAACATACTAAAAATTACATAAGTTCTTCCAACAACAAATTCATTGTAATTACCCGATTCCTTATCAGAAGATTCTATGTGATTAAACGTTTTATCCACAACACTACCCATATCTTTACCACCTAATATTTTCTTAAGATGATTTATCAAATCTTGTTTATTAACATCCAGTGTATTTTTTATATGAGCATCGTCTGTTTTCTCTACCCGATCTAGTATGTCATGAAGTTCTTGAACACAAACAAAAACATAAAGTAGCATCATCCAGTCAAAATCTTTTTCCTCTATTGACTTACTTGCTTTTATTTCTTTGATAAACGAAGCAATTAAATTTGCAGAATTTTCAAAAATAGTTCTAAAAATTAGTTTTTCCTTGTTTGAAATAGTGTGGTTAAGATTTAACTTGATTATTTCATCAAATGAACTATTTCTAAAACCAATAAAAATATTTTCTAGTTTATCCATATTTTTAGTGGAGGATAATGGTGTCAAGCGGAAGAAAGCAAGGATGATGATGTCAGGTCTGATTCTTTTTCCCATCGCTCGCACCTTCCGTTCCGTTCGCGCCGTCGAGGTGAGCGATGTTGCTCTGTGCCGGTTTCATGCGGTCATCATATCACGGCGTCACATCCGCCACCGCCCAAGAGTAATCGTGTCGGGTCCGCTTTTTAACGGACAATCAGACCTGACACCATTATCCTACCATTATCCTATCTATATTTACCTTATTTTTTTGATTTGTCTGCTGCCTCTCTCCTGACTTCACGAATCGCAGCAATAATTGCCATGGCCAGGGCAATGAACCCTATTAGCTTCAGCGCGTCTCCAAAAATACCTCCGATCAACCATGCCATGGCATAGAAGATAATGGCAGCCAGAAATAACTCCTTTGCAAGTAGAGTGCGTTTGAGGTCCAGCATACGTTTCTATTTTAAATTCTCGACGAGCAAACGGTAATCGTGTCAGGTCCGATTTTTTTCTAACGCCCAGCCGTGTGTGGGAGGGCTATGAAAACGAGATGGTGAGAGGTAATCGTGTCAGGTCCGATTTTTTCCACAGAACGTGTCAAACCGCGTCAGGTCCGGTTTTCGGAGATTGACCGATCGTTGCAAGGGTAAGCTTTACGGAAACATTATCGGAGGGAAGCAACACGAGCCGATCTCCGTATTTCTTACGGAGTCCGGTAACAAACTCGTCTGCCCATGAGGGAGTGAGTACATGCACGCCGGTAAAATCGATCTCGATCGACTCGGTTTCCGATACGGGCGTAAGGTATGCAGAAGCAATCAACAGGGCATCACGACCTGCGGGACGGGAGACCAACATGGGCCCAAATTTACTCAATGCAATTCTCATAGTTGTACCAAAATACTACACCATAACCGAAAGGATGGCAAGGGTTCCCGGGAGCACCCGTACAGATGGAGACCATTCCTCGTGCCGTCCTTTTCTAGGAGATGTCAGAACGACTTGTGCTGCTCCAGAATGAAATTCAAGCTGCCGATCCCCGCGTTGCCCGATGACGGATGCAACAAACTTCAATCCATTCCCCCGCTGCTCGGGAGATCGTCCAGAAATCACCTCGCGGAACGCAACACGAAGCGCCTCCATATCATCATGGAGCTCCGGCCGAATACGACGCAATGTTGCAAGAATACCCTGGCCGCGATCGGCGATCACCGCTGTCCAATGTCCATCTCCAAGCATCCACCCGAACCAACACCCTGGAACATCTCGCCACTGTCCAATGTTGTGATCAAACGTGTTGTTCCCAATCTCTCCGACCGCAGCGATGAGCTCCGATGCTATCATCTGAAATTTTGGTGCTCGCTCGAGAAGAATGCGGGCATGATCTAACCGACCCGTAAACACATCCCGTGTTGGACAATGCTCACTGGGATCGTGAGGGACGTTATCGCTAGACGCGAGCACCCATCCCCAACCACGCTGAACCATAACCCCTTCGTTTGATGGCGGATCAGTAATAACCATAGAGTGATTGCATGTTCTCCTGAACGAACACACTATCCCGCCGACAGCCGATCATCAATGCGCCCGATGTCTCGCGGGAAGAGGGTGGCGAGTTTGACGTTGTCGAGGCCGAGGAGCTTCTGGGTGAGGCGTTCGAGGCCGATGGCGAGGCCGCCTTCGGGGGGCATGCCGTATTGGAAGGCCTCGAGGTAGTAGGTGAACTTAGCAGGATCGAGGCCCCACTTCACGATGTTGCCTTTGAGCATTTCGTAGTCGTGGATGCGCTGGCCGCCAGTGGTGATTTCGACGCCGCGGAAGAGCAAATCAAAGGAGAGTGTGAACTCGGGGTCCTCGGGGTCGGGCATGGTGTAGAGCGGACGCTTGGCTGTGGGGTAGTGCGTGACGTAGAGGAAGTCCGAGCTGTGCTCCCGTGCGGACCACTCGCAGAGCTTGCGCTCGTGCTCGGGCTCGAGGTCCGGCTCGCCGACGCAATCCATGCCGAACTCGCGTTTGAGCACCTCCTGCGCCTCGCGGAGCTTGAGCGATGGGATGGTCGGTGGCACCTCCGGCAGCGTGGCACCGAGCACGGCGATCTCGTCCGCACAGACCGCGCGCACGTGTGCGACGAGATCAATGAGCATGTCGTTCTGCATGCGCATGACATCGCGGTGGTCGGTGATGGGGCCAAACTCAAAGTCGAGCGAGCAGTACTCGTTGAGGTGACGACTCGTCGCGTGGAGCTCGGCGCGGAACGCGGTGGCGACGGTGAAGGCGCGTTCGAAGATGCCGACCATGATCTGCTTGTAGAACTGCGGGGACTGCGCGAGGAACGCGGGCTTGCCAAAGTAGTCAATGGTGAAGACGTTCGCCCCGCCCTCCGTGGAGCCGCCGACGATGCTCGGCGCGTGGAACTCCGTGAAGCCGCGCTTCGTGAGCGCGCTTCGGAAGCCCTCGACGATAGCGGCCTGCACGCGGAAGATCGCGCGCCCGCGGTCGGTACGGAGCGTGAATGGGAGGTGATCGAGGTACGTGTCGATGTGGAGATCGTCCTGGGGATCGAAGGGGAAGGGTTGCGATGTGGCGATGATCGTGATCTGACCCGCCTCCATCTCCACGGTGCCCGTCGCGATGTTCGGGTTCACGTACTTCTCACCGCGCTGCTTCACGCGTCCGGTGATGCGGACGTAGGAGCCCTCGCGCACATCCTTCTGCGTTACCGGTGTCCCGGGAACGCTCGGGTGGGGCGCGTGGCGATCCTCGACGGGGACGTCCGGTGTCAGGACAACCTGGAGAAGCCCGTACCGATCGCGAACGTCGAGGAAGACGATCTTCCCCATGTCCCGCCGCGATGCGACCCGACCGGCAATGGTCACGTCTGTGCCAACCTGCTGCGGCACGTCAACGATGCGAAGTGTTTCTTGCATAGAACGCTATCGTATCCCATTGGAGGAAGCGCGCAAGTTGTCAGCGGTGGTGGACAGCGCACAAAAGAAGAGCGCCTCCCGACAAGCGGGACGCGCTCCCTGCGCTCACGACATGGCCACTGTGGCAGAGCCCGTCGCGCCCGTCAAGGGCGTCCGCATGGCGTACGGGAGGTGCGCCGCGAGGAGGTCCGTGGCGAACGCGGCAACGGCACTGCTCACGGGCATCGGAAGGAGGGAACGGCAGAGCGTCTCGATGACGGTGCGGTCGCGTGGCGGGAGCAGCACGCGCTCCGCTGGCGGTGCACACCGCTCGCACAGGACGCCTCCGCGATGAGGCACCGCGACAGCGGTCTGCTGCGCCAGCGTCGCACGGCATTCGATACACGAAGCGAGCGCGGGTGCGTAGCCGAGGATACTCATGAGACGCAGGATGAACGCGGGAATAATACCGCGATCTCCCGCGGGGAGCGTCGGGAGCAGAAGGAGCGCTTCACGGAGGAGATCGTAGCAGGCGAGGTCGGGATGGCCCTGCTTCGTGAGGACGTCCACGGACTCGCAGAGGAACGACGCACACGCGAGGTGCTCATGGGACGAAGCGAACACATCGTTTGTTCGGATGGCACGAGCGAAGGTGACGCGGTCAATCTGACGCCCACGCGCGGCCTCGATCTCCGTCTCGCCGAATGGCTCGAGGTGACTCGCGAGTTTTGCACGCGGACGTCGCGTCCCCTTCCCCACGAGCAGGAGTTTCCCGTACTCGCGAGTGTAGACGGTGTAGAGGCGATCCCACTCATGCGCATCCTGCCGCCGGAGGATGATGGCGGTTGCGGCGTAGGTCATACGAAGAGAGAAGCACGCTTTCTCATATCTCTCACATTCCTTCCGCGCTCCGCTCGATGTACGTCTGAGCGATGAGCGCGGCGGCGATCGCGTCGTCTTCGGCTTTCCCCTTCCAACCGCGCATGAGCCGCTTGGCAAACTGGGTGGTGAGCTGCTCGTCCTCCACGACAACCGGCTGCGTGAGCTCGCGCCGGAGCCATGCGACGAACGCCTCCACGCGCTCGCGGTCCTCCTTCGGCATCCCGACGACGACCATCCCCACGTCGTACTCCACAATGGCGCGCCGGAGCTCCTCGCGAAGGAAACGGGCATCCTGTGCGGGGACGACGCGCAGCGGGGCAGCAACCAGACCCGCAGCGATCGCCAACCCCACCTTCACCGATCCGTAGTCAACGCCGAGGATAACCATACCTGCGGTCACGCGGCGCGGGTAAGAATTTCCGTACCGGATTTCGTAATGAGAATCGTGTGTTCGGCGTGTGCGGCGAGGGAATGATCCTGCGTGCGAATCGTCCACGCATCCTCGTCCACTACGACGCGCCACCCACCTGCCGTCACCATCGGCTCGAGCGCGAGGACATGGCCGTCGAGGAGCTCCGTGTCCACCTGGTGCGCGTCCCAGTAGTTGGGAACCTGCGGGTCCTCGTGCACCGCACCACCGACGCCGTGACCAACGAGATCGCGGACAATCGCGAAACCCGCCGGCTCGACGATCTCCTGAATCGCGCGCGCGATATCGGATATGCGACTGCCGACGGCGGCAGCGGCAATGCCTGCGGCGAGCGCGCGCTCCGTTACCTCCACGAGGCGTTGCTGCTCCGGTGTGCAACCACCGACGCACACCGTCAGCGCGGTATCGGTGTAGAGTCCGCCCGCGCTTGGCCACTGCATTCCGATATCGAGCCCCACGAGATCTCTCTCCGCGAGCGTGATGCTGCGCGTCGGAACGCCGTGGACCACCTCGTCGTTCACCGAGACACAGAGCGTCCCCGGAAACGGCGCGGACGTACGGCTCGGGCGGTACCCCTTGAACGCTGGACGCCCACCGGCCTCCAGAATGAGGCGCTCGGCGAGCATATCAAGCTCTGCGATCGCCACACCGGGAACCGCGGCCGCCGCGCACGCGGCGAGCACGCGGCCAAGCCGCTTGCCGCCCTCGCGGAGCGTCTTCCGATCCTCTGCGTTGCGTGCGATCATAGACCGAGTGCGTTCTTCACGACTCCAAAGACCTCATCGATCGTCCCGCTCCCATCAATCTCCACGAGCACGCCCCGCGCACGCGCCTCTACGAGGACGGGTTTGGTCTCCGCGTGGTACGTGCGGAGGCGACGGCGAATGGCATCCGGCTCGTCATCGCTCCGATGGACGAGCGTCCCATCGCACGCCGCGCATGCGGCTTCCGCGCCCTGGCTGAGCGTGAGCTCCCGATCGGAGTGCGGCGCTCCGCAGATGCAGATCCACCGGTGCGCGAGGCGCTCGACCGCTGTTGCGTCGTCGAGATCAAGGAGGACGACGTGCGTGAAGGGTTCCGCGAAACCGTCGTACGCCTCGAGCTCCTCGCGATCGCGGGGGTAACCATCGAGGATGTACCCGCCGGCGGTGTCCGACTGCGCGAGTCGCTCCCGCACCATCGTGTTCGTAATCGCGTTCGGGACCATCTCCCCGCGCTCGATCATCGGTGCCACACGCCTCCCGAGTGCCGTGTCGCGCGCGATCTCCTGCCGGAACATCTTCCCGGGTGCAACGACGGGTACGCCGAGCTCTGCGGCGAGCAAGCGGGCCTGCGTCCCCTTCCCAGACCCCTGGGGACCGAGCATAGCAATACGATAGATCATAACGTTTCTGACAATAACCTACTCTCTCTCACTCTAGCACGTACTTACTCACTGCCACGCGAACCAGCCAAAGACACCGGCAGCGATCATGGCGGCGAGCGTCATGGGGAGCCCAAACTTCACGAACCCGCCAAACGATATCGGCTCATCCGCGTACCGCTGGAGCCAACGGAACGCGACGATGTTTGCGCTCGCGCCGATCGGGGTGATGTTTCCACCCACGGACGTGCCCAGGAGCAGCCCTCCATAGAGGAGGAAGGGATCAATGCCGAGGCCGAGCGCGAGGTGGGAAGCGACCGGCAGCATCGCGACAATGAACGGAATGTTATCCACGAACGCAGAGACCACCACCGCGAACACGATGAGGAGGACGTACGTACGCAGCGTGCTCGTGCCCGCGACGTGCGCCAGCCATCCCGCGAGCGCATCAATTGCGCCCGTGGTCACCAATCCCTGAACGAGGATGAACACGCCGATGAGGAAGAGCATCGTCTCCCAATCGAGTTCACGCAGCAGCCGGTGACCACCACCGAACCGATCGCGTATCGAGAGAAAACGCCGCTGGAGCTGCGAGAGCGGGCGCGCAACGCCTACCTCCGACGCACGCGGCATACGGTGGAAGAAGAGCGTGTGCACCAGCCCACCCTCATTGCCGTTCGCTGCTCGCAGGTGATGTCGCGCGAGGTGCCAGAGCCACCCCACCGCGGCGAACGTCAGCACCGTGTACGTCGTGACGTGCGGCGTACCACTCGCGAGCAGCACCACGAGCGGGAGTGCCACCATAACACCCACGAGCAGCACCGTCGGCATCACGGTACTTGGTACCTCAACGGGAAACGAAGGGACGGCTGCACGATGCTTGCGAATGAGCAACCAGAACATCGCGAGCGCGGCCATCGTCGCGAGTTGAACGGCGAAGAAGATCCCAGGCCTGCCATCGTGCCAGAGGAAATCATTGAATGAGAGTCCGGCGTATGTCCCCAGGTACATCGCGGGAGGATCGCCAACCATCAGTGCCGCGGCCTGGAGGTTCGCTGCAATGGCGATGCCGATGAGCAACGGCGCTGCGCTCGTGCCAAGCCGCTTTGCGAGTGCGAGCGCAACCGGTGCAAAAATGAGCACTACCGCGACGTTTTCGAGGACCAACGAGAGCACGCTCGCGCACGCCGCGAGTCCGAAAATCGCACCGGCGACACTCGCGGTCTTCCGACTGATCCACGCGGCGATCACCGCCGGCATCCGCGACTCCACGAAGAGGTCCGAGAGGACGAGCATCCCGAAGAACACGCCGAGCACATCCCACGCGATGGACCGAAACGCGACAAGCGGCGTGACGATCCCCGTGAGCAACAGGAAGACCGACGCGACGAGCACCACAGCGGTACGACGATAGTACCCATCAATGAGGAGTAGGTAGGCGATGACGAACGTCGCGATGGCGATGGCCATAGTACACTATCGTCTCTCATCCCCCGCAGTATACCAAACCCCCGTTCGGCATCTGCCGCGGGGGTCCTCAGTTCTGCATTCTACGTTCTTCATTCTGCGTTTCCTCACAGTCCCTCGTACTCGCGCATCGTCAGCTGACTCCCCACCTGCTTCACGCTCTCGATGACGACGGAGACGATGATGAGGAGTGAGGTGCCGCCGACGATCGTCGTGAGCTGCGCGGCGCCCGGGATGAGCGGCTGGGTGAGGATCGGGAGGATGGCAATGAGACCGAGGGATGCCGCGCCAAAGAAGATGATACGATTCGTCACGAACTGGAGATACTCGGCTGTCGCGCGGCCAGGCCGAATGCCTGGAATGAAACCACCCTGCTTCTGAAGATTCTCCGCAATCTGCTGTGGGTGGAACACGACGGCAGTGTAGAAGAACGTGAAGATGAACACGAGGGAAAAGTACGCGATGCCGTAGAACACTTGGTTCTGGAAGATGGTGATCATGAGCTCGGCACCGCGCGCGATCCACGCGGTCTTCGCGTGGATGAAGAACTGCCCGAGGAGCGGTGGGAAGAGGATGATGGAGATTGCGAAGATGATGGGGATAACACCGGCCATGTTCACGCGCAATGGCAGGTGCGTGTTCAACCCCCCCACCATGCGCATCCCGCGAACGCGCCGCGCGTAGGAGACGGGGATGTTCCGCTGTGCCTCGGTGAGCGCGACCACGCCAATGATCGTCACGATCGCGAGTATGACGAAGACGAGGAGCTGTACGAGCCGCGAAACATCAAACGTGAGTGCCGTCTGCTGGACGGCCTGCGGGAGTATCGAGATGATGCCAGCGAAAATCATGAGCGAAATGCCGTTGCCGACGTTCTTCTCCGAGATGAGCTCGCCGAGCCACATGAGGAATACCGTGCCCGCGGTCACCGTCGTGAGGAGCATGACGGTCTGCATGATGCTGAGGTCCGGGAGGATTGCCGCATTGGACTGGCGCACGAGCGTCATGAGTCCAAACCCCTGCATGATGGAGAGCGGGATGGAGAGGAGACGCGTGTACTGGTTGATCTTCCGCCGACCGTACTCGCCCTCCTTCTGGAGTTCCTCGATCGCCGGAATGACCATCCCGAGGAGCTGGAAGATGATGGACGCGGTGATGAACGGTGCTACACCCAACGCGACGATGGAGAAGTTCTCCATGGTGCCTCCGGAAAAGACGTTGAGGAGTCCGAGGATTGCGCTCGACGCGAAGAATTGCTCGAGTGCTGCAACATCAACACCGGGCACCGGAATGTGCGCGAGGAATCGGAAAATGGCGAGCATGCCCAAGACGAACAGGATGGCGTTCCTGACCTCGCGCACCTTCCACATGGTCTTGAGCGTATCGAGCATAACTCCTGCACGCGTCGGCATCACCGACGTGTGCTCAACGCGTTTCCGTGATGACGCTACCGCCCGCTGCTTCAATCTTCGCCTTTGCACTCGCGGAGACCTCGAGGCCTTTGAAGACCAACTGCTTGTCGCACGTGCCACCACCGAGTACCTTCGCGCCGTGACGGCGGTGCGCGATGAGCCGCACACCGACGAGAATCTTTGGCGTGACGGTTGTCCCCGCGGCAACCGCAGCGGCGACATCACCAATGTTCACCGAAGCGCACTTCTCGTGCGGACTCCGGAACCCGCGCTTCTTGGGCTGTTGGAGGAGCATCGGACGCATGCCGAGTCGCTTGAGACCGCCGCGACCGCCGCTGCGGGCCTTCTGTCCTTTCGTGCCGCGCCCTGCGGTCTTCCCGCGACCAGAACCATGACCGCGACCAAGTCGCTTCGTCGTGTGGGTGCTCTTCGGAGATGGCTTGAGCGTGTGGAGGGAGTACATAGGTGGGAGCTCAACGCGTGCGAGCACGAAGCGAGGAGAGCGCGAGCATGGTCGCCTTCGCATTGGATACCTTGTTCGATGATCCGAGCATTTTCGCGGAGACGTTCGACACGCCTGCGAGATCGAGGACGAGCCGCACCACACCACCGGCAATGATGCCGCTCCCTTTCGGTGCGGGCTTCATGAGGACCTTCGCGGCCTTAAACTTCACCTCGATGTCATGGGGGATGGTCTCGCGATCCATCGGCACGGTGATAATCTCCCGCTTCGCGCGCGTGGTCGCCTTCGAGATCGCGGTGGAGACATCGGCACCCTTCGCGACACCGATACCAACGCGGCCCTTCTTGTCACCCAAGCAAACGCACGCACGGAAACGCATGCGCTTGCCGCCTGCCGTCACGCGTGTGACGCGCGCGAGGTCGAGAATCTTCTGCTCGAACTCCTCCTTCTCGCGCTCGTGCTCACCACGACGTGGCCCGCGCCCGCGACCATCGGGGCGTCCCCGCCCCCCTGCGGCACCGCGACCACGCGCTCCCGACGGTCGCGCCTCGGTCTTCTTGTCCTTTATTCCTGGCATACGCATCGTTGTATTTGGTGCTCAACGCCACCTACAGAGTGAGACCGCCCTCACGCGCGCCGTCTGCGACTGCCTGCACACGGCCGTGGTACGTGTACCCGCCACGATCGAACACCACCGCAGAGACCCCGAGTGCCACTGCACGCTTCGCGAGTACACCCCCGACCGCATGCGCGATGGCGGTCTTCCGTGATGCGGTATCGCTCACGGAGACATCGCTATCAGATGCGGCTGCAACGGTGCGGCCGGCAGCATCGTCAATGAGCTGCGCGTACACGTGTTTCGCACTACGAAAAACCGAAAGCCGCGGCCGCTGCGCGGTACCGATGATACGCGCACGCACGCGTCGGTGGCGACGTGCTCGCGGTGACATGCGAATGATGAAACGCTTGGACATACGTATCAGTGTACAAATGGTGAACGCCTACCCTCCGGCTCCCTTCGCGGCCTTCCCGGGCTTGAGCTTCAGGATCACGCCAGAGTACCGCACGCCCTTTCCGTGGTACGCATCGGGTTTCCGGAGCGCGTGCATCTTCGCCGCGACTTCGCCGACGAGCTGCTTGTCAATACCGGAAACGGTCACCGTATTCTTCTCGATGGTCGCCGTCACGCCGTCCGGCAGCTCGAAGGGGACTGGATGCGAGTATCCAAGGAGGAACTCGAGTGTACTCCCCTTCGCCGTCACGCGAAAACCAACGCCATGAACCTCAAGCCGCTTCGTGTAGCCAACGGTGACACCGAGGATCGCGTTCGTGAGGAGTCGCGTCGTGAGCCCCCAGAGCGCGCGATCATCCTTGACGTTCGGTCGCACGACGGTGACGGTGAGCACTCCTCCCTGCTCGTCCACCATCACGTTGCGGTGAATTGGTACGAGGACTTCACCCTTTGGTCCACGCACGACCGCACGACCATCTCCCCGTGTAACGGTGACCTGGTCCGGAATGCGGATGGGTTGTTTCCCGATTCGACTCATACGTTGGTGGGTATACGGTTGACGAACGGCGACGCACACGGGCTCCTTCAGTACAGTTCACAAATGAGTTCGCCGCCGATACCCGCGACCTTCGCCTCACGGTTCGTCACAATCCCCTGTGGGGTGGAAAGGATTGCCATACCAGCTCCACGCTTCACCGTCGGGATCGCTCCATGCTTGACGTAGACGCGATGACCCGGCCGTGAGATGCGACGAATGGACTGAATCTGTGGTTCTCCAGGCCGACGGTAGCGCAGCGTGAGGACGAGCTCGTGATGCGGTGACTGCTCGCCACGCTTCCCGGTAGATGGCGTGCGCACGTCCACGCGGGCAAGCCACCCCTCGCGTGCGAGGAGCTCCGCAATGGCGCGCTTCACCTTGGACGCCGGAAGCTGCACCGTTGGCCTTCCAACGGACTGTGCATTCCGGATCCGGGTGAGCATGTCAGCAATCGGGTCGGTCATCATACGTATGAGCTGCAAGCTGACAGCTGCAAGATTCAAGTGAGGAGTGTATTCGGCCGTCCACGGTTCCTCGCTTGTGGCTTGTGGCTGTCAGCTTATTGCTTACAATTCACCAACTTGCCTTTTTAATTCCCGGAAGTTCACCACGGTTCGCGAGTTCGCGGAAGCAGATGCGACAGAGCTCGAAATCGCGCATAAACCCGCGACCTCGGGCACACCGCCAGCAGCGACGCAGGACGCGCGACGAGAACTTGGGATTCACACGGGAGCGCGCGGCCTTCACGATGATTGCTGTTCGAGCCATATGAGGAGTATTACAACCGAAAGGGGAACCCCAGTGCGCTGAAGAGCGCGAGGCCGCGTTTCCGATCGTGTGCACTCGTCACGATCGTCACCTGCAAACCGTGGATCTGGTCCACCGCATCCGACGCCACCTCCGGGAACATGACGTGCTCTCGAAATCCTACCGAACAATTCCCCTGCGTGTCAACATTCGTTGGCGAGAGCCCACGAAAGTCACGAACGCGCGGGAGGGAAACCGTTATAAACTTCTCCAGGAAATCCCACATCCGCTGCCCGCGGAGCGTCACCATAACGCCAACGGCGTTCCCCTCGCGAATCTTGAACGCCGCGATGGACTTCCGAGCCATCGTCCGAACGGGGTGCTGGCCGGAGATGCGCTCGAGGGTCTGCGCCGCGATGTCCGCAATCTTGTCACCGCGCGCCGGACCGCCCGTTCCAGAATTCAATACAACCTTCTCGATGCGCGGGATGGCCATCGGGTTCGGCGTGCCGAGCTCTGCCATGAGCTTCGGAATAATCTCCTTGTGGTAGCGTTCCTTGAGGGTCATAACAGTAGTGACTAGTCCTTCAGGCGAACGTCTGCGCGCACTTCTTGCACTGCCGCTGCCGCGATCCATCCTCCAACCGCCGCATGCCGATCCGCGTTGACCCACTGCACTTGGGGCAAACGAGCATCACACGCGATGCGGGGAGCGGTGCCGGAAACTGCACGCGCTGTCCGTGCTCGCCCTGCTTGCGTGGACGGAGGTGCTTCACGAGCACATTCAACCCCTCCACGACGACCGCGCTGCGGCCCGGAATGGTACGGAGCACCTTCCCCGCCTTCCCGCGGTCACGTCCGGTGCGAATCGTCACGGTGTCGCCTTTTTTGATGCGCATATGCGTGGGCTGTAAGCGTATCACACCACCTCGGGGGCCAGTGAGATGATTTTCTGAAATCCCTGTCCGCGCAACTCACGGGCAATCGGGCCAAAGATGCGCGTCCCCTTCGGTTCCTTCGACTTCTTATCCACGATGACGACGGCGTTCTCGTCGAAGCGCACGTAGCTCCCATCCTGCCGCCGGGTCTCCTTCTTCGTGCGCACGAGCACCGCGTGGACGATGTCGCTTTTCTTCACGCCGCTATGCGGAGTCGCTTCCTTAATGACAAACGTCGCCACATCGCCAAGACGTGCGGTGCGCTTCCGGTACCCGCCGAGCACGCGGATGCACTGGAGCTTCTTCGCTCCGGTGTTATCCGCACTCTTCACCATTGTTCGATGCTGGATCATACGGCGAGTTTGAAGCTGACAGCCGCAAGCTGCAAGTACGGAATCTACGGACGGTCTTCCGAGCTTGGAGCTTGGTGCTGTCGGCTTGCAGCTACTTATGCGAGGAGTCGCCAACGCTTCGTTTTCGAAATGGGGCGACAGGCAATGAATTGAACCACCATGCCGACCTGCGCACGGCCTTCCGGATCATGGACGTGGTAGTTCCGCTTCACGCGGTATGCCTTCTGGTACTTCGGGTGCATCTTCAAACCATCAACGCGAACGACGCACGTCTTTTCCATCGCCGTCGAGACGACGGTTCCCTCGAGCTTTCGCAGGGTACTCGTGGACTTCTCCATAGGGTTACACCGGTGAGGCGACGACACGCGTGCGCTCGTTGCGCACGGTGAGCATACGCGCGATTGCACGTCGAGTATGCTGGAGTTCATGGACGTTCTTCAGCTCACGAGCACGGACGCGAAAGCGAAGTTCCTCGAGTTTCGTGCGATACTCGTCGAGCAGCGTCACAATCTCTGCGTCTGATTTTTCACGAATTGTTTTGATATCCATACCGTACGCGTCGCGCTACCGTTCAACGACCCTCGTCTTCATGGGGAGCTTATGACCGGCGAGTCGCAGGGCCATGCGGGCCTCCTCTGCGCTGACCCCGCCAATCTCAAAGAGTACCATCCCCGGACGCACCACCGCGACGTAGTGATCCACATTCCCCTTCCCTCCACCCATGGGAACCTCGTTGCCCTTCGCCGTCACCGGATGGTCGGGGAAGATGCGAATCCAGAGCTTGCCGCCCTTGCGCGTCACACGACTCATGACACGACGTGCGGCCTCAATCTGTCGTGCAGTCACCCAGTGCTCCCCGAGCGACTTGAGTCCAAGCTCGCCGAACGCGACGGTCGTCTTCCGCGATGCAGGGTGCATACGGCGACCGCGGCCCTTGTGCAACTTCCGGTGTTTGAGCTTCTTCGGCATCAGCATACATGATGGACTACTTCCGTGCAAGAGGAGCGCGACGGTGCTCTCCTCGCTTCTCCTCGAACACCTCGCCACGGTAAATCCACACCTTCACGCCGATCGAACCGTAGATCGTTTTGGCGAAGTCCTGCGCGTAGCTGATATCAGCACGGAGGGTCTGGAGTGGGACTGATCCGACACGCACCGACTCCCGCCGTGCGATTTCAGCGCCGTTCAGGCGTCCGGAGACCTGGATGCGTGCACCGAGCGCGCCGGCACGCTCCACGCGACCCAACGCCTGCCGAAGCACTCGACGGAATGGCATACGCTGCTCGATCTCCTGGATCACCTGCTGCACAACGACGGGCGCACTGAGCGCAGCGCGCTCGACTTCCACAATGTTGAGCTGGAGCACCGAGGAGTCGGCACCGACGAAGTACTTCGTGCGGATATCCTGCTTGAGCTTCTCTGCGCCCTGTCCACCGCGCCCAATGACGACACCGGGGCGTGATGCGTGAACCGTCACCGCGATGTTCTTCGCGTTGCGCTCGATGACGACATCCGCGATACCCGCCTCACGGAACCGCGACTTGATCATCGTACGAATTCCCACGTCCTGCTCGAGGTACGTGCGGTAGGACCGACGGTCGGCGAACCAACGCGACGACCATGTCGTGAGAATACCAAGTCGGAATGCCGTTGGGTGAACTTTCTTTCCCATACCTTTCGGTTCCACTTACCGCTCGCCGGAACGACGATTCATGAACTGACGGAAGAACCCGCGCTGCCTGCCGACGCTCTTGCCTGCATCCTGCTTCCAGGTCTTCGCGGTGGGCGCGCCACCCGCTTCGTCCTCCTCTGCAGATGTCGCCTGTTCACGGACTGCCGTCGCGCGATCGGCGACCATCGTTGGGGTGATCGGCGTGGCCCGCTGCTTGCCCGCAGGAGTCGGCCGCGACTCCGGCGATGTCGGTGTGCGTTCACCGAGGACGACCGTGATGTGGCTCGTCCGCTTGCGGATCGTTGCAGCGCGCCCGAACGCGCGAGCGCGGAAGCGCTTCAGCGTCGGACCCTGATCCACGAGCACGTTCTCGATGAACAGATTCCCCGCATCGAACGCGAAATTGTGCACCGCATTCGCTACCGCGGAAGCAACGAGCTTCCGCATGGGTCGCGCTGCGGCTTTCGCGAGATTCGCGAGCTGTGCATCTGCCTCCACAACGTCCATACCACGCACGAGATTCGCAACGAGGCGAACCTTGCGCGGTGACATGCGGAGTCGGCTGAGATGTGCGGTGACCTGCATATCGTTACTTCTTCTGCTGCGCCTCGGCCTTCACGAGCTTCCCTCCGTGCCTGCGGAACGTTCGGGTTGATGCGAACTCTCCAAGTTTGTGCCCCACCATCTGCTCCGAGATCTTCACGGGAACGTGCTTGCGACCATCGTGTACGGCGAACGTGAAGCCCACCATGACCGGCGTGATCGTCGACGCACGAGCCCACGTCTTGATGATCGTGTGATCACCAACCTTGAGCTTCCCAACCTTCTTCATGAGCTTGGGATCCGTGAACGGTCCTTTCTTGAGGGATCGAGACATAGGGGGTGCTGCAGCGGTCAGCTGCAAGCTGCAAGTTCAGAACGACGTCGTACCGCATTCCTGACTTGGAGCTTGAAGCTGTCGGCTTGCAGCTTACTTGCGCTTCTTCGGCTTCCGACGCTTGACGATGAGCACGCTGCTCCACTTCTTCTTCCGGCGCGTCTTCACGCCCAGTGCGTGTCGCCCCCACTTCGTCTTCGGGTGCGTGAGACCGATGGAGTTGCGACCCTCACCGCCGCCGTGGGGATGGTCCACCGGGTTCATGACCTTCCCGCGGACCGTCGGACGAATGCCCAGCCGTCGCGTGCGGCCGGCCTTCCCCGTGCGCACGAGACGCGCATCCGGGTTCCCGACCTGCCCAATCGTTGCGGCACACGTCTTGGGGACGAGGCGTACCTCGCCGGACGGCAACTTGAGCTGCGCGTACTTCCCCTCAATCGCCATGAGCTGCACACCAACGCCCGCACCGCGCGCGAGCTTCGCTCCCTGCATCGGCTGGAGTTCGACATCGTGGACGAGCATCCCCGTCGGGATATGCTCGAGCGGCATACGATTCCCAACGCGGATGGCGATCTTCTCCGCTGCGGAGAGCACTTCCATACCCACCTCGATCGTATGTGGCGCAATGATGTACGACTTCGTGCCATCTTTATAGGAAACGAGCGCGAGGCGTGCATTGCGGTTCGGATCGTACGTAATGGCGATCACCGTTGCCGGATCGTGGAAACGCAGTCGCTTGTTGTCCACCAATCGGATGCGACGCTTCACGCCTCCGCCGCGATGGCGGACGGTGATGCGACCCTGGGCGTTTCGCCCTCCGGTGGATTTCTTGGTGATGAGCAGCCGTTTCTCCGGTTTCCGTGTATCCACCTCACCACGCACGATGGAGGTCTTCCGTCGCGCTGCACTCGTTGGTTTGTAGATGACGAGGGGCATAGTGTTCGAGAATGCTGCGTCACGTGCGCACACCAAACGGCATCGTCTCACCGGCCGTGAGGGTAATGACCGCCTTCTTCACCCCGCTGCGCCAACCGGTGGTCCGACCGTGCTGGACACGCTTCCCCGTCGTACGCATGATGCGGACCTGCACAGGATGCACATGGTACCGATCCGCGATCGCACGCGCGATCTGCACCTTCTCCGACTTCCCATGCACGAGGAACGTGTACTGTCCCAGCTCCGCAAGGATGCTCGATTTCTCGGTCAGGTAGGGCTCGAGGAGTACCGGGTACGGCAACACGTTCGACGGGCGCGATGCGATCGTCGCAGCACTCGCCGGAGCAGGCGGTGTCGGTGCAGAGGCCTGCTGCGTCACGACATCTTTTGCAGTGTGCTTGCGCTTGAGGAATGCCATACTACGGGTTGAGTCGCTCGATCATCGTTGCAACCGCCTCACGTGTTGCCACAATGAGATCGTGCTTCACGATGTCTCGCGTGTTGAGGTGCGCCGCATCAATGCCAGACGTACGCGGGAGGTTCCGCATGCTCCGCGCGGCACCCCGCTGCGACTGATCGAGTACGACGAGAACGGATGGAGCACGACGCTCCGTTGGTACCACTGCGCTGAGCGCGTGAAGAATCGCTGCTGCTTCCTTCGTCTTGCCCGCAACGGGCGTAAACTCCTCCACGATGAGAAACCGCTCCGCAGAAACCTTATCCGAGAGCGCCATGCGCACGGCCTGGCGTCGCATTTTCGTATTGATGCGCAGCGCAAAGTTTCGCACGGATCGTGGGCCGAACGTGGTTCCGCCTCCTACCCAGAGCGGCGAACGCGTGGAGCCCGCGCGCGCACGACCCGTCCCCTTCTGCTTCCACGGCTTCTTGCCGCCGCCAGAGACCTCGCCGCGCGTCTTCGTGTGTGCAATCGCGTGACGCGCATTTGCTTCCTGGGCAACGATGACCTGGTGGAGAACTGCGGAGCTCGGCGCAACGCCAAACACCTGCGGGGGGAGTTCCATGGCCCCCGTCTTCTCGCCCGCCTGGTTGTATACCGCTGCTTGCAGCATATCTCTCCTGTACGCGCTTCCCGTCTGTGCGCATGCCGGTCGTCAGGCGGCCCTCCGGCCCCACGATCCGCACGCGCGCATACGTCTTGCGTTAGCTCTTCCAATACCCCGCGTAGGGGCGAATTTCCACGAGTGCTCCGCGCGCGCCAGGCACAGCGCCCCGGAGCTCGATCGTCTGTCGCTCAGCATCCACCGCCACCACGACGAGGTTCTTCACCGTGATCCGATCCCCACCCATTCGGCCCGCCATGCGCTTCCCGCGGAAGACGTGCTGGACACCGCCCGCACCGATTGACCCCGGCATGCGGACCTGGTCCTTCGTTCCATGCGTCGCGTTGTGTCCGTGGAAATGATGGCGCTTCACCACGCCGGCAAACCCCTTCCCCTTTGACGTTGCCACGACGTTCACCCGATCACCCGGCGCGAACACGGAGACACCCATGACATCGCCAACGCTGACATCAGGGACACCAACCGTCCGCAGCTCACGCGCAGTACGATGGTGCAGTCCGCCAAAGTGACCGAGGAGCGCCTTCGTCACATGCCGACGCACCCCCGATGCGATTTGGACCGCCGCGTACCCATCCTTCTTCTCCGTCCGCACCTGCGTGACGGTGCACGGCGAAACGACGAGGATCGTGGTGGGAACCGAACGATCACCGTCGTAGCGCTGCGTCATCTCGAGTTTTCGTGCGAGGAGAAACTGCATAGGATCCGACCACGGGCCTTCGTGGAACGAAAAAACGCGATGGAGGCCCGCGGGACCGATCCGAAGTATCTCCGGATCCGTCCCGCGCGACTCCATCACGAACAGGGAACTCCTCCGCGGTGCTGTTCGTGGTCTTTGTCTCCGTTGCAAGTTGGTAACGCTACGTGTACGTATGGATCGAAGCGGTTTTCAAGCGGCGTGCCCGTACGGGGTCCACTCAATCCTTCCTTCGATCTCCTGTCGTGCGCGATCACTCGGTATGTGAGCGTGCCAACGGTCGGGAGCGTACCTCCCTACCACTCGCATACTCACACACTCGAATACTCACTCCTCCCACCTACATCTTCACCTCAATATTCACACCTGCCGGCAAGTTGAGTGTCGTCAGCGCCTCGACGGTCTTCGGGGTTGGCTGCATGATATCGAGCAGGCGCTTGTGGATACGCATCTCGTACTGATCGCGCGCGCGCTTGTGCTTGAACGGCGAACGGTTCACCGTGTAGCGACGACGCTCGGTCGGCAGCGGCACAGGCCCGCGCACCAACGCACCGGAGCGCTTCGCGGTCTCCACGATCGTCTTCGCCGACTCGTCAATGATCTTGTGATCGTAGGCACGAATCTTGATGCGAATGCGCGATGTTTCTTCTCGCTCGGGGCTCGCCGTCGTGGCCGCTTGCTTCTTGTCTTTTGCTTTCGGCATGCGTGGGAGGAAGGTACGTGTGCATCCCTGCGGTGGGCGCGCTGCGCGCCCACCGAGGAACAGCGTTGTTAGGCAAGAATCTTCGTGACGACACCGGCACCAACCGTGCGACCACCCTCGCGAATCGCAAAGCGCTGTCGCTCCTCCAGTGCAACCGGAACGAGGAGTTTCACGTTGAGGTTCGTCGTGTCACCCGGCATGACCATCTCCGTCCCCTCGGGCAGCGTCACCTCGCCCGTCACATCCGTCGTGCGGATGTAGAACTGTGGCTTGTACCCCTTGAGGAACGGCTTGTGACGGCCACCCTCCTCCTTCGTGAGCGTGTACACCTCTGCCTCGAACTCCGTGTGCGGCGTCACACTGCCTGGCTTCGCGATGACCTGCCCGCGCTCGATGTCCTCCTTCTTCACACCGCGGAGGAGCAGTCCGACGTTGTCACCCGCGAGACCCTCATCGAGCATCTTGTTGAACATCTCGATACCGGTGACGACCGTCTTCGCCGTTGCCCGAACACCAATCAGCTCCACCTCCTCGTTGATGTGCACCTGTCCGCGCTCGATGCGGCCCGTTGCAACGGTGCCACGACCCTCGATGGAGAAGACGTCTTCAACGGGCATGAGGAAGGGCTTTTCCACTTCGCGCACCGGATTCGGAATCTTCGTGTCGAGTGCTGCAACGAGATCGAAGATCGGCTTCGTCTTCACTGCATCCGTCGGATTTTCGAGCGCCTGGAGTGCCGAACCGCGCACGATGGTGACGGCATTGCCGTCGTACTCGTACTTCTTGAGGAGGTCGCGCACCTCTTCCTCGACGAGATCAATGAGTTCGGCATCTTCCACCTGGTCTACCTTGTTGAGGAAGACGACGATCTGCGGAACTCCAACCTGTCGGGCGAGGAGGATGTGCTCGCGCGTCTGCGGCATGGGACCATCCGCGGCGGACACCACGAGGATCGCGCCGTCCATCTGTGCGGCACCCGTGATCATGTTCTTCACGTAGTCCGCGTGTCCGGGACAATCAATGTGCGCGTAGTGACGCGCATCGGACTCGTACTCGACGTGTGCCGTGTTGATCGTAATCCCGCGCGCCTTCTCTTCGGGTGCAACGTCAATCGCATCAACACCCTTGTCGGACGCACGGTGTCCCGACGCACGAAGCACCGCCAAGAGCGCTGCGGTGAGTGTTGTCTTTCCGTGGTCCACGTGACCAATCGTTCCGACGTTCACGTGTGGCTTTGTTCGCTCAAATTTCTCGGCCATATTTCGAATAGGTGACGTTCATGGCGCAGCAGCAATGACGCTGATGACACCACTGTCCGACTCTTGGCTTAGTTGCAATAAAAAAAGCGATTCCACCTTTAAGAATTGCGTGTCAAAACTATCGTAGCACATCCCAAAAAACGCGCAAGGACCGGCACTGTCCAGGGATTTTCCCCAAGCGATACCCTGTCCAAAGCCCCCTCACTCGATGGGTTCCACGTAGAAGCGGTCATCGTCCGGGATCGCCGCTTGGAGTGGCTCCGGGACAAAACTACCCATCATGCCAATCGGGATGCTCGCTACCGCCTCCTCCGGCGCAACGACATCCGGTTCCTGCATGGCCCGCCACACCGCGATATCCTCGTTTGCGGAGTTCTGCTGGCTCGCGAGGAACGCCGAAGCCGGCTTCGGCGATGGTGGGGAAACGAGCTGCTCATACTGCGCGAGCCCCATGACCACATAGGGCTTCCGCGATGCGGGGTCTACGACAACCAACCGGTCGCCCGTGCGCTCGATGAGTGCGAAGAGGTGCTGGAACATGGATGGGTCCATAGAGGTGGGTCCTGACATGGTCTACAATACGGTGTGGATAAGGGCCGTCAAGTGCGTGTCTCCCGCGCGCTCGCTTTTGACTCACGACGGAGTTCCGCCCCGATCGCCGACCACCTCCTGCTCGACATTCTTTGGAACCTCGGCGTAGTGGGCGAACTCCATGGAGGACGACGCGCGTCCCTGCGTCATCGAACGCAGCTGCGTCACGTACCCGAACATCTCGCCGAGCGGCACGATCGCATCAATGACCTTCGCGTTCCCGCGATCGCGGAACTCCTGCACCTGCGCGCGGCGCGCGTTGAGGTCGCCGATGACATCGCCCATGAACTGCTCCGGCGTGACAACTTCGATCTGCATGACCGGCTCGAGGAGGATGAGCTTCGCCCGCTTCGTTGCGGCCTGGAACGCCATGGACGCGGCGATCTTGAACGCAATCTCCGAGGAGTCCACGTCGTGGTAGCTCCCATCGTACACGGTGACCTTGATGTCCACGACCGGGTAGCCCGCGAGGACACCGCGCGCGATTGCTTCCTTCACGCCCTTCTCGATGGCGGGGACGAACTCGCGCGGAATCGAACCACCCTTGATCGCGTCGTCAAACTCAAATCCCCCCCCGGCGGGCAGCGGCTCCACGCGGAGCCAGCAATGGCCATACTGTCCGTGGCCGCCAGTCTGCTTCACGTACTTACCCTCCGCCTCCGCGGTCTGCTTCACGGTCTCGCGGTACGCCACCTGCGGCTTGCCTGTGTTCACCTCCACCTTGAACTCACGGCGGAGACGATCAACGATGATGTCGAGGTGGAGCTCGCCCATGCCGGAGATGATCGTCTGCGCAGTCTCCTCGTCCGTGCGCACGCGGAACGTCGGATCCTCCTCCGCGAGCTTCTGGAGGCCGACACCGAGCTTCTCCTGATCGCCTTTCGTCTTCGGTTCCACCGCGATGGAAATGACGGGCTCCGGGAACTCGAGTGCCTCGAGCGAGATCGGGTGCGCGGGATCGCACAGCGTGTGGCCGGTGCTCGTCTCCTTGAGACCCACCGCAGCGGCGATCTCACCCGCGTACACCGCATCGACATCCTCGCGGCTGTTCGCGTGCATACGCACGATGCGCCCGATGCGCTCCTTCTTCCCCGTCGTCGTATTGAGCACGTAGCTCCCCGCCGCGAGCATGCCGGAGTAAACGCGGAAGAAGCAGAGCTTCCCCACGAACGGATCGGTGGCAATCTTGAACGCGAGCGCGCAGAGCGGCTCACCGTCATCGGCCTTGCGCTCGATGGGCTGTTCGGGATTCTTGGGATCGAACCCGTGAACGGGCGGGAGATCGAGCGGGCTCGGGAGGTAGGCAATGACCGCATCAATGAGTGCCTGGACGCCCTTGTTCTTGAGTGCCGACCCGCAGAGGACCGGAATGATCTCGAAGGCGAGCACGGCCTTTCGGAGCGTGCGCTTGATCGCGGCTACATCGAGCGTCCCACCAGCGAGGTATTGTTCCATGAGTGCCTCGTCCTGCTCGGCGACCACTTCGAGGAGCTTGCTCCGCGCGGCGTCCACGCGCTCCCGCATTTCTGCGGGGATCGCGATCTCCTCAATCTCTTTCCCCTCCTCGCCCTTCCACTCCCACGCCTTCATCTCGATGAGATCCACGACACCGCGGAAGTCGGACTCCTGGCCGATGGGGAGCTGGATCGGGTACGCCTTCTTCGTGAGCCGCTCGTGGATGCTTGCGATGTCCGCATCGAAATCCGCGCCCATGCGATCGAGCTTGTTCACGAAGCAGATCCGCGGGACATGGTACTTGTCCGCCTGGCGCCACACCGTCTCGGACTGCGGCTCAACACCCGCGACGCCGTCGAACACGACAACCGCGCCGTCGAGCACGCGGAGTGAGCGTTGCACCTCGACGGTGAAGTCAATGTGCCCGGGCGTATCAATGAGGTTCATCCGATGCTCCTTCCAGAACAGCGTCGTCGCCGCGGACGTAATCGTGATCCCGCGCTCCTGCTCCTGCTCCATCCAGTCCATGGTCGCAGAACCCTCGTGCACCTCGCCGATCTTGTGCTTCTTGCCCGTGTAGAACAAAAACCGCTCGGAGACCGTGGTCTTCCCGGCGTCGATGTGGGCAATGATGCCGATGTTCCGCGTGTGCGCGAGGTCGTACTCACGGGCCATAGGGGACGGGGAGGAGGGGGCTAGGAGCGAACACCGAATGTCATCACCACGCGAAGTGTGCGAAAGCGCGGTTGGAGTCGGCCATGCGCTGGACGTCCTGGCGCTTCTTCACGGCAGCACCCTCGCCCTGCGATGCGGCGAGGAGCTCATCCGCGAGCCGTGCCGCCATGGACTTCCCCTTCCGCTGCCGCGTGGCTCCGAGGAGCCAGCGAAACGCGAGCGACTGCCGGCGATCACCGCGTACGGGGAAGGGCACCTGGTAGTTCGCGCCACCCACGCGCTTCGAGCGCACCTCCATTGCCGGTGCGACGTTCTTGAGCGCGCGCGCGAACACGTCAAGCGGATCCTGTTCGCTCCGCTTCGCGACGTCCTCGAACGCCGCGTACACAATCCCCTGCGCAACGGTCTTCTTGCCGCGCTTCATGATGTAGTTGGTGAACTTCGCAAGCGTCACCGATCCGTACTTCGGATCCGGAGTGATGCTGCGTCGTGGTGCTTGTTTCCCTCGCATAGATCACGTGCTCTTCTTCACGCCGTACAGTGACCGGCTATTCTTGCGATTCTCGACACCGGTGGAGTCGTAGACACCGCGGACGATGTGGTAGCGTACACCCGGAAGGTCACGCACGCGGCCACCACGAATGAGCACGATGGAGTGCTCCTGAAGATTGTGGCCGATGCCCGGAATGTACGCCGTCACTTCCTGACCGTTCGACAACCGGACACGCGCGATCTTGCGGATCGCGGAGTTGGGCTTCTTTGGCGTCATCGTCGTCACCTTCAGGCAGACCCCCCGCTTGAACGGGCTCCCCTTCGGGAGGTTGGTCCGCAGGCGGCGCAGGGAGTTGAACACGTACTGCATCGCCGGTGCCTTGGATTTTTTCGATTTTGCCTTCCGTCCGTAGCGGAGGAGTTGGTTCGTCGTCGGCATACCGCAGGATTCTGGAGTACCCGCAAATGAAAGGAAGCACGCCAAAGGGCAGTGCCTCATGCCTTCAGGAACTACTGTAGCAACAGCCGTTTTCTCCGTCAAGCGTGGTCACCCACAAGGGGGTGCGCCCTGCGGTAGCGATTAGAACAACCCGATGATCCGCTCCATGGCGCCCTGGAAGAGACGACCGAAGATGAGACCACCCATCGCGCGATCGAGGATAATGATACCGAGGAGGATGATCGGGCCGCGCGTCGTGAGGACGAAGCGCGCATGGTCGTATCGAGGGTGCGCGAGCGCGGAGAGGAGCAACTTTGACCCATCGAGCGGCGGAATGGGGATAAGGTTGAAGAGCATGAGGACGAGGTTGATCTGGAAGACGAACGCGAGGGTGAGCACGAGGAGGTTGTTCGGCGGGAGCGCGGTGACGCGATCGAGCACCCCGAGGAGGATACCCGCGGTCGTGAGCCCGATGAGATTCATCGCGGGGCCGGCGAGCGCAACGATGGCCGGGCCCCACGTGCGGTACTTCAGCTGCGACGGATCAAACGGGACGGGTTTTCCCCACCCGAATCCCACAAGGAGGAGCATGAGGAACCCAAAGGGGTCCACATGCGCGAGCGGGTTGAGCGTGAGTCGCCCCTCGTGTCGCGCCGTGGAGTCACCGAGCCATGATCCCACGAGCGCGTGGGCGTACTCATGGATGGCGAGCGCCACGAGGATGGCTGCGACCCACGCGAGACCAACTGCTGGCTGGTTGAAGATAAGGGTGATGGGCATAGAGCAGTCCGACTTGACGACGTTTCCCTGTATGATACCGTAGGACCATTGGAGATGGAAGCTGGATATTGGTACTCCTCCTGTATGGCGAAGCGATGCGAGGTCTGCCGCCGTGGTTCCGGGAATGGGCACACGGTGAGCCACTCAAACATCAAGACGAAACGAACGTTTGGCATCAACCTCGTGCGCAAACGACTCGACGGCGTGCGCACGCGCGTCTGCACGAGCTGTCTCCGTACGCGCGCGAAGCACCTCGCGGAGGCGCAGGCAAAGGCGTAGGAAGAACGCGCAAGAGAGAACCGCTCCGATGTTCATCGGAGCGGTTTTCGTTTCGTGGGGCTCGCGAGTGCGATCACGGAGGGTCGGAGGATGGGAACCCCACCCCATCTCCGGCGACGGGACGGTTGCGATACGTACGAACACGCTCGAGGACCTCATGGGGATCGACGTGCGCGCCCTTGAGGAGGGTACTCCAGCGCTCGAAGAGGTGGAGATCGTAGACATCGAAAAGGAGGAGTGCGCCAGCGGTCGCACCGTCGGGGTGGTCAATCTGCACGCGCCGCTTGCAGCCCGCCACGCTCACCTCCGCAGTCGCGTTCGCCGGAGCACTCGGCTCGGTGTTGCCGGACGCGACGTGAATCTCGAACGCGAGGAGCTCGGGGGGTGGCACCGCGATGTCACTGGCTCTGCTGATCGCATCGCGCAGCGCGAGTTCGATGGCGGTGATCGTCCCCGCAGGTGCTCTGCCGATCCCGTGACAGAGCATATCCTCGTGTCCAACCATGTGGAGCACGACGACCGCACGCGACTGGTACACACCCGCGCCCGCATCCCAGCTTCGCTGGTACGTCACGTTCACGAGGGTGAGCATCTTCCCAACGCGCATTGGTACCGGTACACGCTTCCGCTTCCCATCAGCATGCTCTTGCACGGAATCCTCCACACGTCTCGGGTGAAAGAACGAAAAACGCGCCTACGCTTCCCGTAGCGCACGATCCTCTCTCCAGCGTAATCGAGCTCGCCGTTTTTCGTCAACATGTCGAAGCAAAACAATAGGACATCTCGACATGCCTACCAGCTTCCCGCGCGCCGCTGTCAATCAAACATCACAACGTTTTTCGTTGTGTCACCTCTTGCTCGGCCACGTTCTGTATTGCAGAAGTGACGGCTGATAAGGTCTCCTGCACGGTCGGGGGTCGTCTTTCTTGAAATGGAACACCTAAAAAGGCGGCAATCCTTACACCAAGGATTTTTTCTGGAATGATCTGTCGTCCCATGAATCTTCGGACAGACGCATGACCGGGATTGAGCTGGATTATTTCGCCGCTCTTGCATACAAATGCGACGTGATAAGAATGTCCGCCGCCCTTGCTCTTGCTTGCAGCATTGTATGCTACGGATAATTCTACTTCTTTTATTTGACTGAGATCGTACTCCTTGCGCTTACGTCCACTCAGTCCCTTTTGCACAAAAATGAGCTTATTCGCCGATTTATCAAGATACACCGTAATTATTTTTCCCCCAACGACCATACCGCCACCAAAAAGCATGAAAACAAATCCCAACCAAAAAGGAGGTTGGTTTGTAAAAAGATCTGGTTCAACAATCACGATAATGCCGACCAAAAGAAAAAATGTTCCAGCAGCAAAGGCAATGACATTGCTATCTTTCAGGATCATGACCGACGGATGCTCTTGCACAATCCTCATAAGCAAGATATTAACTTTCGTAACCCGAGATCACGCAAGCACCGCTATCCATTGCTTCTTGCAGGGGATTATCAACCACCTTGCCATTGATAGTATAGGTCGTTTGCTGTTCACCGCTTCCGAGATCAGCACGCAAACTTGTACCAACAGATTCCGCTATTGCAACGTCTCTGTAATATTGAGCGACAGCAATCCTCTCGCTCTCGGAATATTGACACTCCATTTTTCCGCCATTCGGCATTTGCTCAGTATAATTGCACGTTTCGTTCATGAATCCCAAAATTTCTTTTTCTAACATTTCTCCCGTAAAGGGGTGTTCAAATGTCATGCGATGCTTTGTACAAGAACGCAATGCATCAGCAAAGACCACCTCAGGATTTTGCGATGTCACTTGCGTGGGTATTGGTTCAGATGGTTGAGGAGGAGTTGGTGCTGGTTCAGATGGTGGAGGAGGGATGGGTATTGCGAAAGGTGTTTCGGTTGGTAGCTGCTGCGCAACGACAGGAGAAACGTCGGACATTTTTTCTGACTTAAAAATTGTTTGACTGACCACATACGTTCCACCGCCTACAACAACGATGCCCGTCATAATGCCTACAATCACTTTCAGTGTATTGCTTGATGTGCTCATGGGGGCTACCGAATGCGCACGCGACACGCTGGGAGCATGAACGTTATTCCATCCTTCTTCAACGTCCTGCGCTTGCCACCCGTTCGCCATAAGCGTGCTTTTGATCTGCTCACGACTCACCCCCTGTTGTATTGATTGCTTGATATACTCAAGCAGTTGTTGATTGACCATAGGCACTAGCCAACGAGTGCGATCACCACGCGAAGTGCGCGAAGGCGCGATTGGAGTCGGCCGCTGTCTCCAAAGGAACGCACGGAGTGCTCGACCGCCTCGCTCCGCACGCTTCCATTACGCACGGGCAATGATGGAACTCTGGCTGCTCCATGCGAGGTGTCGAAAGGATTTCCGCGACTGCTATCCGTGGACAGCAGCGTATATGCGTACTCTCCCACATCACCATGGTAGCAAAAGAAACGGGACCCGGAAGTACCAAGGCCAGAGAAGCCAAGGTATTCCGAGTCCCGAGAGTCCAAGGGCTAAGTGCCACTCCCTGCGAGAGACGGCGAACGAAAACGGGGAACAGCGTAGTCCGGCACCCGGCGGTCGTCCCAGAGCGCGCGCAGGTGCACCAGCCGCTCGTCGCGGCTCCAGCCCACGATCGGCACGCGGGGAACGCGGCCGGGAACCGCTAAGCGGTAGCCCGGGGCCCACACGAATGGAACGGTGGTGCTGTCCATCTTCCGCACCCACCGGGGATGATGGGCTGTGGCGGCGAGGATGCCGGCGTGGGGAGATGACGCTGGGGAGCGGACGGTGTTGGGAGCAATGCCGTTCTGCTTGTCCCAGTTGGCACCGAGGTCAATGACCTCCCAGCGGAGGCCGGGGGTGTGGGTAATGCCGTCCAGCAGCGTCAGATGCTGCGGGTCGGATCGAACTTCACTCCATCGGTCCCGATTGGGCTGACGACGGGAGGTAACTTCCCACAGCTCGTCGAAGGTGCGCTGGATACCGGTTACTCCCTTGTGGTCCGGGAGGTAGGGTACCAGCACTACGGCGACGAGACGGTCGTCTGGCCATGCGGGCGGGTCTCCGAGCACAAAGTCCGCTGACGTGAATCCCCATCTCCGCCGCTCGTTCCACTTTCGCATGTTCGCGATCTGGGTTTCCAGATTGGCGAACATTCCGTGGATGAGCGGGGGGCGCTGGGGGAGGACGAGGGCGGAGGCGGGATCTTGTGCGAAGCGACCCTCACCAATCGCCTGCAATGCGCCGAGCAACTGCCGCGGGTTGAGCGGACATCCACCCTTCTGCCGCACCTGTCGCTCAATATCCAACATCTTTCCACGGATCTTCCAATACGTATCACCGTCGACAGCAAAACGCGATGCCGCCATGATAATACCTCCTTCGGTCTTGGTTTTCGCACCCTCACGCACCATGCGCAGGAGGCGGCCGCCGTTTACAAAGATCACTATTCACCATACCACAAACAGACCGCGGTGTCAACCGAGTGCATGAGCTGAGCGAATTCTCCATCGCATAGTCAACTTCTCAATGCAGCTATTGACTTTCATGCTCGTATCTGTTATTCTTGATGCGAGTCCAGGGAACACACGAAAAATGTAAGAAATCGGGAGGTGGGACCATGCAGGACGCACCGGAATCGTACGTGGACAGACGAAGGCCGCCGCTCCTGGAGGCCATGCAAGCGGAAGGGAACGTGACGCCCGCAGAAGCACACGATTTGCTGGAACGCAAGGGCTACTTCACAGCCCATCCTCGTCCATGGGAGCTCGGTTTCCGTGATCGAGGTCTCGGTCGTGGCGACTTTGCAGTCCTGGATCGCTTTGGCGATCTCGTCGCGAGCACTTCGTCGCGCGCAGATGCCGAGCTGATCATCGCCGCGGTGAACGCCTCCAAGGCGTGAACTGCACGCACGACACTTCAACTGACCCGCCATGTCCTTGGGGACCTCTGGCGGGTCTCTTCTTTTTGGATCATCACACCCCTCTTCCCCCTTCTCCTCCCTCTCCGTCATTGCGACCGAGTGAGTCCTCGAACGAGTGGAGAGATCTCGTCCAACAGCACGAGCGACGTCCTCCTGCTCAACGAGATTTCTCGACTCGCGGACTCGCTCGAAATGACGAAGGGGGGAAGTGAGATTTCTCGACTTCCTCCTTCGCTCAAAGCTACCCTCCTTCGCGAAGCGCGGACTCCGACGTTGCGAGATGGAGGCAAGCCGGAATCCCGAGCTTGCCTCGGGACTCCTCGCAATGACGAACGAAAAAATGCTACACGCTCGTGTTGTAACTTGGTCGGGCTAGCCGGACTTGAACCGACGGCCTCTTGCACCCCATGCAAGCGCTCTACCAACTGAGCTATAGCCCGAATGCACATGATCTGACGACATCGCCAGATACACAGAGAGCGCACGGATCTCATGCACCGTGCGCAGCGCGTATCACTCTCCGTGTGACTCCACGCCGAATCGGGAAGGATCCGACTGCATCCAAGCGTCCCACGTGCGCGAGCCGTTCCCCTGCCGCAGGTCGCTCACCGATGGTGAGCGATCGCGGCGGTTCCCGACCGGGGCTTTCGCCCCAACGACACACGGAGAGCGGAGGCGCGCCCCATTCCACCACAGTGGTCTAGGATGTGCGCCTTTTCAGCAGAAAATTGTCCCGGATCCTTTCCGATAAGCAATGGAGTCACCTTGAGTATAGCACCCTTCGCCTCCGCGCTCAAGCTCAGGAACGCTCGTCTTCCGCGTAGATCCACGCGAGGTCGGCGCGCTCGTACGCATGGAGGTCGTCCATGGCGAAGAATCGCGTGAGCTCTGCCGCTGCGGTCTCCACGGAGTCCGAGGCATGAACGAGGTTCTCCTGCATGGACATTGCAAAATCACCACGGATGGTCCCCGCGGGTGCCACCCGTCCCTTCGTCGGTCCAACGATGATGCGGACCGCCTCGATGGCATCAACACCCTGGAGCGCAACTGCGACGACCGGCGCGGACTGCATAAACTGCTTGAGCCCGCCAAAGAAGGGCTTGTCCTTGTGGTGCGCGTAGTGCTCTTCAACCTGGAGATCGGAGATGCTCATCATCTTGAGACCGATGATCTGGAGGCCCTTGCGCTCGAAACGCAGGAGGAGCTCGCCGATGAGCCCGCGCTGGAGCGCATCGGGTTTCATGAGGATGACTGTTCGTTCCATAGGAATGTCGAGAGTACAACGACCATGATGAGAGACCACCACCGTATCACCTTGCAGCGGAGACCTGCAAGCCCTCGTTGAACATCACCGTGATGTCCCCCTGCTCGTCGGTTCGCCAGAGCTGCGCTCCCGTGCGCGATAGGCGCTTGAGCGCGCGACGGTGCGGATGGCCGTAGTCGTTCCCGGCGCCAACGGAAATAATCGCGTGGCGCGGTGCAACCGCGTTGAGGAACTCCTGTACCGCGCCGTTCTCCGCGCCGTGGTGCGCGACCTTGAGCACATCGGCGCGGAGATCCACACCGCGATCGAGCAGCGTTCGCTGGACATCGGTCTCCGCATCGCCGGTGAGGAGCAAGCGTTGCGCACCCACCGCTGCCATGAGGACGATGGAGGAGTCATTGATGCTCTCAATGTGCATGCCGTGGAACGACGCTGCCGGCGCGAGGACATCGAGATCGAATGGACCAACGACGAGACGGTCACCGGCAATGGCCCACGTCGTCGCAATGGCCTGCGTGTCGATGCGTTCGAGGAATGCGCGGTACGTCTGCGTCGTGTGCACGGCACCCGTGAGGAGGACACGCTCGACATCGTAGTGCTCGAGCACCGCCACGAGCCCCGCGACGTGGTCCGCGTGCGGGTGCGTGAGGACGACGAGGTTGAGGGAGGTGTCGCTCCCGAGGTGCTCGCGAAGCTTCCCGAGCATCGTCGTCGCGTCCGGACCACCGTCAATGAGCACTTCCGCGTCATCGCCGGGCCCATCAAGAAGAATCGCGTCGCCCTGCCCGATATCGAGCACTACGGCACGCGGGACCGTGGTCTCCGGTGCGGGAAAGTGCTCGCGCACCGCGCCGGCAACCGCCGCACCGACGAGGATGAGGAGTGGCACGAGGACTTTGAACGTCCGAGGGAATCGCACAACCATAGAGGCGGGGAGCGTATTGCTATCGCCTCTCCAGTGTACCGCCCGTGAGCAGGGCAGCATCTGTGGAGAGATGTCGGAATGGCGAGAGGAGTGGCATGCCGCACCGTGATGCCGCACGGAGCACAACGAACGTGAGCGCGACGTACAGTGCGAGTGTGAACCACCAGTCGAGCGTGACACCATCAACCGATGCCCAGGGTACCGCTGCCGCCCGCTCGACGAGCCAGACGACGCTCCGCGCAAGCACGTCCACCGGCCATGCCGCGAGCGGCGCGAGCGATGGGAGGAGCGCGCCGATGAGGAGGAAGGCGAACGCCGCGATGAGGAGCGCCGGCAGGAGGAGGAGCACGGGGATGTTCGCGAGGACACCGATGAGCGAGATTGTCCCAAAGGCACCGAAGAGGAGCGGTGCCGTCGCAATGGTCGCCGCAAGTGATGTGGCGACGCCCGACGTGATCTCGCGCGTGCGCGCGGATGCTCTCGGAATCGCACGCTCGAGGAGCGGAGTCATGAGTACGATGCCCGCAACCGCAGCAAAGGAGAGCTGGAATCCGAGATCAAATGCGAGAACGTGCGGGTGGACGACCACCATCGTGGTGGCGACGAGCACGAGGACGCGCAGGCGGCTCGCAACGCGACCGAGGAGCTCAACGGCGATGAACGCTGCGACCATGAGTGCGCCGCGCACGGCCGAGGGCGTGAATCCAGTCATCGCGACGAACGAACCAAGTGCGACGAGCGTGCTCCACCGCGCCGCGCGATGCGTGACCGGGAGCACGCGGAATGCGATGAGGAGGAGCATGCCGATGATCGTCATGTGCCCGCCGGAGATGACGAGGGCATGGATGGTCCCCGTCTTCCGGAACGCATCACGAAGCTCGTCCGGAAGTGCCCCGCGGTCTCCGAGCACCGCGCTCGCGACGACGGCGTACGCGCGGGGCGAGAGGGATGCTCCCGCCGTGGCCACGAGGTGCGCGTGTACCTCGTCGAGTAGGCGGAGCGTGGGGCTCCCCGCGCCGTGCGCGAGCACGCGGACCGCATCCGGGGAGCGCACCGCGCACGTCCCCGCGCTCGTCAACCGCTCCCGTGACGCATGGGACTGCGCGAGCACGCAGCGGATGCGGACGATGTCGCCGTAGCGGAGCACCACCTGCGGCGCGAAGACCACGACGGGGACGCGGGCCTCCGCGGTGCGGACCATCACGCGCATGCGACCTTTCGCAATGGACTCCACGCGAGTGATCCGACCGGAGATCTCCGTAGACGACGCGAAATCCGCAGGGGGCGGCACAGCACCGAGGAACCGGAGCATCCCGAGCGCGAACGCGATGACGGCGACCGCTCCACTACGCCATGCGACGGGCGACCACTGCCGCACGCACCCGACGACAAGGACCGAGACCACAACGACCGTCCACCACATCGGAAGCGCGTCGATTGCAAACAACCAAGACGCGCACGCAATGCCGCCGAGACACCCCAGACACGCGCGGAGGACCGTGGGCGTTTGGAGGTGAACCATAGTCCTCCATTCTACCGCATGAACGAACGAGCCCTCGCGTCGTGCGAGGGCTCGTTCGTTCCACTGCTCTTACTTGAGACAGGTGGTCGGGGCACCGGAGTACGTTGCCGCGCGGATGAAGTTCCAGTCGAAGAGGTCTGCGGGATTCTTCCCTGCCGCCTTCTCCGTCTTCACCCCATTCTTGTAGATGGACAGCTTCGCGGTCTTGAACTTCTTGATCGCTGCGGCCTCTGCGCCGAGTGAGCGCTTCGCCGGATCCACCTTGAGCTGGTATCCCGTGTACTTCACGAATGCCCACTCCTTGTCCTGCTGCGCCTTTACAAGCTTCACGCCCTTCGTATCAACCGACGGCGGTCGTGCGTTGCAGTTGGTGAAGTCCTTGAGACCATCGCCCTCAATCGTGAGGTTGCGGAGGTCGGGGAAGAGCTTGGTGACGTCGTTATCCGCTGAGCCAGAGGCGAGGACATCGGGATCAACGATATGCGCGGTGAGGAACTGGAATTGCCGTGCAGTCGTCGGGAGCGTTCCGCCCTGCGAGTGCTGGAAGGCCTCGAGGAGCGATGCGCGCTCACCGGCTCCGATCTTGACGACCGGGTGCGCTGCCGTCACGCCCTCCGGGCCGAGCACGACGAACGCTTTGAGTGACTCGGATACCGCTGCGGTAAGCGCGGCGAGACGCGCGGCGGGAATTACCTTCTGCACCAGTGCCTGCGCAGCACTCAGTGCCTCTGCGGACGGAGCCGCAACGCCGAGCTGTGCAGCGACGGATGCAGCATTGCGAGGTGCCTGAATCGCGGCGAGCACTGCTTGCACTGCGACAGATGCCGGCGTTCCAGGAGCTGCGCTCTGCGCGGCGTCAGAGACCACGGCACCGAAGACCGAGCCACTACCACCGCCGCCACCACCGCCACTACTCGATGCCACCGTGGCAAACGAACCGGTTAGTGCGGCACTATCGTTCGTGTTCCCGTCAACCGCACAAACCGCAACGTAGTACGTCGTGCTGGCGGTGAGGCCCGTGAGCGTTGCGCTCGCACTACTTGACGTTGTGGACGATCCACCTGAGCACGACGAGAGTGAGCTCGTGTTGTAGTGAATCTTGTAGCTCGAGAGGTTGTTGAGCGACGTGCCGGTCGTCGTCAGCGTCGGCGCAGTCCACGAGAGATCCGCACCAGAGACCGTCGGTGTGGAGGAGAGCGAAGTCGGCGCTGCGGGGAGTGCATCGGACGATGTCACACTCGCATTGTATCCGTACGTCCCAGACACGTACCCGTAATTTCCTGCTGCCTTGTTGAGCGCCAACACGGTCTGGTTCACTGCAACGGATGCCACCACGAATACAGCCATGAATGTCACACCGATAATGGCTTGCCATCGCCGACGAACGCCCTGACTCTCGCTGTTGAGCCGATCGGTGACCTTCCGACCGAGCCCACGAAGTTGCTTGCTCATAGAGATTGCTCGCGCCAGAAAATGACACGATGCTGATGGAATGTTATCCACAGGATGCTCCGACCAAGAGCACCCTTACTTGAAAGTAATATCGCAGATGTCGCTTGTAGTCACTGTGCATGAATGCCGCTCTACCGAGCGGAACCATTCAATCGCAGAGCAATCCACAGCACCAAACCCGACAATGACCCTACATTCATTCTACCACAAATCCGTCCAAAAATCTCTCCGCGATACGCATACGCGCAATGGTGTCTGCGTTCACCGTTCGTGGGTCATACCTCCAAAAATACTCGCTCACGCGATCCACCTGCGGGGCGTCCTTCAAAAAACGCATATACTTGGAACCATGTCGCACTGTTCGACCCGTGAAAATATAGAGTGGCCGATCGTACATCGTCAGGAGCTCATGCCGCCGCGCATCGCTCGCTCCATTCCAGAATTCATCCCACATATCGTAATCCCACTGATTCAAATTTCCGTATCCCGGATCCACGACGTTCATATCGGAGAACGCAATGAGCCATGGCGTGTACTGTGATTCCGTTCCCATCACGTACGACGGCTCCACTGCCAGTGTGTGGATCGCTGCAATCTCCGCACGCTCATCCGCGTAGAGCTGTGGCTGCTGATCAGCGACGATCAGTGATGCGTGGAGCATCAACCCGCCAAGCAGCAGCGCGATGACCACTCGGCCAAGCCAACCGCGCAGGAAAGCGTGAATGAACATCACAAATGGATACGCCGCAAACAGTACGAGGACGAGATCGAGGTAGATGAGCCAGCGGTGCTGGTAAATGATCGGCGTAAGCGCGAACGCAAGGAGAATGACGAGAAAGATGGAGAGGAACCAGAGCGGCAGCGGATACGATTCGCGCGAGTACCGTAGCCGCCGTAAAAAAAACGCCATCACACCCAACGCTGCGAACGGCAGAATGTACACCACGGCGAGGTGGACGATGTCCCGATTGACGTAGAGACCAGTGAACTGCGGCTGGAGTGTGGCAGGATAGTTTGTCCAAAACCACCCGTACTTCAACACCGTCTCCCGTAAATAGACGAGCACGAACGCTTTAATGTCCGCGTACCGAAATTGTGCAACGTACGTCCCAAGCACGCCAAAGAAAAGCAAAAAACGTGTCTCGCCATCCAGTGGCAGCATACGCACGAGCGACCGCGCGATCCGAACGATAAGAAAACAGATGAGCGCGATGGAAAATGGCAAAAACGTAGCCGGATGAATGATCGCGCCCAGCAACCCGACGAGTACGGCGACCCATGATCGCCGATGCAGCAACGCGAGCATAAGAAGGAGCAGGGCAATAGCAATCTCCGTCTGGTAGTATGCCCACCAGAATGCGAAATACTGCGGAATGGATACCGCAAAGAGAAACACGACGGTCGCAGTGTATCGCGTCTTCAGACCGACATGGATTGTTTTCGCGAGCGTGTAGATCGCACCAGCAATCGCAAGCTGCACGAGCACATAGACCGCATGGAAGGATACGATGATGGGAATCTCCAGCCACTGGAGCGGCAGGAACACCAGTGCGCGAAAGTTTCGATGTCCGTAGCCCGCGAGGATGCTCTGGATGGAGCCGGGAAGCGAGGAGAGGTAGAAGCCGGTATCGTAGCCGAGCGGTGCGATGCCGTAACGAATGAATGGCAAAATTCGCGTCGTGAACAAAAAGAGTACCGCGACGATGAGGAGCACGCGGAAAAACAACGCTTCATGCTTCCGCATTGCGATGGTGCCGAGTGGTCGTGGCGACCGAAGGTATGACCACGCGACCCAAAAGACGAGGAGTGCGTATCCGTAAAACGCCGCACGAATGTGCCAGCCGACAACTGGTGGCGTGAGGATGACGATGAGCGCCGCGTACACGAGAAACGCGCCGCAATCGCGGCGAAAAAACGTGCGCGCGGTGACGCGGAAATCTACGGCACGAAGTGCAACCACCATGCGGCGGCAGTCGCCGCACCACTGCTGCCACTGGGTGATGAGCAAGGAACGCAAATGATTCATAGTCGCCCCTGCATACGATACCCCACAATCCCCACCCACTCATGGATACTCGTCACCGAATCTGCGAATGCGGCCGCGCTGGGGAAGAAACTCAATGGGTCCAATGAGAATGCTCCGCTCATGAAATCCGCCGGCACCAGAACGACGTCCATACCGAGTTTCGTAAATACTCCGGTCGCCCGCCGCAGGTGCCACGCGGAGGTGACGAGCGCAATACGCGGCTGTGGCACGTGCGGGAGCCGCTCGGCAAGCAACGCACGGGTGGCAACGCCGTTCTCATACGTCGTCCGTGACCCTTTCTCTAAAAAAATTTGTGTTTGCTCCACGCCCGCACGCACGACAATACGACGCGCAATATCCGCCTCCACCGCATCACGCGCGAAGGGATCGCCGGAGCCGCCGCTGTAAACGATAGGCACCTGTCCACCGAGATCATCGTAGTATGCAATAGCCCGCCAAAGCCGACGAAAACTCGACCCGCCGAGTTCAGGCATTGGTTCGGCACGCGCACCCCCGCCGAGCACCACGATCGCGTCCACACGCTCCACCGATGCAGTGGCAGAAGCACCATACGGCCGCTCGAGCGTCCACGCGAGCATCGCGGCTATCGGCTCAATCGCGAGGAGGTAGTACACACCAAGCGTGCACGCGAGGATCGCAATCCCCCACCGCCTGCGGTGCCGTACCACGAACACGAGCGCAGCGATGAAGCCAATCGCTATGAGCGTCGGCGGCAGCACGAAGGGTTTAAAGAGTTTGAGGAGGAGAAACATGTGCAGGGTGCCGTGTATCGTACCAACTACCACTGATCAGTGCCTTGCGCTACGGGAATCCGGTGCCCCCACGACGGCGCGACGGGATACCATCGGCTCCTGGTACCACCACCAGAGTACCGCGCTCCCGAGGAGCGATGCGCCAAGCGCCGGAAGGAGGAATAGGGGATATCGCCAGACAGTCCACGCCAACACGACGAACGGCACACTCCAGAGGAGGACACCGATCGTCACACGGTCGTGCCGCTGATACCGCACTGCGGCGCGGTGAAACGAAAACGCACGATGCCCCTCGTAGAACGCATGCCCGTGGAGGATGCGCCGAAGCGTGGTCCAAGTGGCATCCGCGAAAAACAACCCGAACATGATCCACCATGCAAGTGCCGGCACTGCGCCCACGCGCTCCGAGGCAATCGCAAGTACCCCGAACGTGAACCCGAGGAGTACGCTGCCCGTATCCCCCATGAACATCTTCGCGGGGTGCCAGTTCCACACGAGGAACCCCGCGGTTGCCGCCGCGAGGAGCCACAGAATGAACGCGAGGAACACCTGCCCAGATAGAAACAGCATGACGCCGAGCACGCTACCGATGAGCATCGTCTCCGCGCCGACGAGTCCGTCAATGCCATCCATGAAATTCATGAGGTTACTCATCCATACGATCGTCACAAACGCGAGGATGGTGCCACCGAAGCCGAGCGATAACGTTGTCACGCCGACGCGAAGATCTGCCATGCCGCCAATCCACCAAAGCGCCCACACCGCGGCGATCGCATACGCGAGCAGTCGCCATCGCGCACGGATATTCCACCGATCATCTACCCAGCCAACGCCTGCGACGAGCGCACCGCCGCCGAGGAGCGCCCACATGAGGTGCGGCCGAAACCCCATGCTGCCGAGATACACGAGAACGAGAAGGAACGGAAACGAGAATGCAATACCGCCCACGTTTGGCGTGGGGACCGCGTGTCCGCTCCGATGATTGGGTACATCGAACCATCGCCGCATCATCGCAAACCGATGCATCGCCCATGTCAGCAAAAATGCAAACACAAACACCGCCGCGAGCGCGGCGATGATGCGAAGTGCGAGCCCGATCGCAATGCCAAAAACCATACGAGTGCCGCGCTACCGCTCCTCGACGCTCCAACAATCCCAGTACCGCGCGTCGTAGCGAACGTCATCGTTCTTCGTCTCGTCCATCGTCGCCGTGGAAAAATACATGATCGTCGCATCTGGGGTGAGGGACATCGCACCATTCGCGTAGCCAGGAGGAATGTAGAGCACTGCCGGCTTCTGCGCCGACATGACCGCGCGCAGTGTTGGCGCATCTTTCGCCGGGTGCTCCCAATCGCCAACGATTTTCACCGCTCCGATGAGTGCAGCCCCGCGCACCACGAATACATACTTTGCCTCTCGCCGATGTGCATGCCACGCACGGATGAACCCATGTTGGTGATTGGTCAACACGTAGAACCGCTGCACGCCCTGGAACGCAAACCCGTTCACGAAGCCCACCGCCCCGCGGTCGTCTACCGCGAGACCCCCGCCGTCGAGGAACGTCGGTTCCGTGTACGGCGGAAGGATGGCGGTGCGAGTTATCGGAGCTGATGCGGCGTGCGGTGTCGGGTACATACACTGTCTTCCATCGTACCCAGCGTATACACCGCAAGCAAGGAGCTGTATTGATCCACTATTTAGCGAGGAGCGAGGTCCCCAGCGCGCGCAGGAACCAGCAGGAGCCGCTCAAGCTCGGCGATGCAACGGTCGCGAGCGTAGTGTGCCGCTGCGTACGCGCGTCCCCGCTCCCCCATTGCGCGGAGCGTGGAGCGATGTTCGTGAAGTGCACGAAGGTGACGCTCGGCAGCATCGAGATCATCCGCGCGGCATGCGGCGCCGCATTGCGCCGACGCGATGATGTCGAAACCATCGTTGTCGGGATTGAGGAGCGCGAGGACCGGGAGGCCTGCAGCAAGAAATCCGGTGAGCTTCCCTGGCACCATGGATGTCGTATACGTCGGATCAAGCGAGATGAGCCCGAGATCAAGCTCCTTGACGAACGCAGGGTACGCCGTGGGATCAATGAAATCTTCAAACTGCACATTCGCAATCCCTTCGCTGCGTGCACGCTGCATGAGTCGCACACGCTCGGCCCCGTCACCGACGAGGAGAAACCGGATGTCCGAGAGGTCGCGAACGCGCGCCGCGAGATCGAGAACCGCGTCGAGGTGCTGCGCGGGGCCGAGGATACCGGGAAAACCGATGACGAACTTCCCCGTGAGGCCGTAGCGCTCCCGAAATGCACCGGTCGCCTGCACACGATCCCACGCATCGCAATCAATCCAATTCGGCACCACAACCACGCGCTCGAACGACACGCCCTTGCGCTCCATGAGGAATCGGCGGCTGCCGGGCGTGTGCGTGGTGAGCATGTCGGCGTTTGCATACGCGGCGCGCTCCATGCGCTCGAAGTACGCGATGAGCGCGCGGTTGCGTATGATGCCGAGATCTATTGCGTTCTGCGGAAAGATGTCCTGGATGTTCAAGAGATGCCGCGCGCCGTGTGCGCGTGCGATAATGGCGCCGACGCGCGCGAGCGGCAGCGGGGAGATGTATGTCGCTACCGCGTCCACCCGACTGCGGACATGGCGGCGTGCGACGCGGAGAAACTGGCGCGGGAGATCAAGCTGCGCGATGCCACGAACGACGTACGGCGCGCGCGATGTGGGGAGCGTCTGCACGCGGAGCACGCGTACGCCACGCTCGATCGTGTCCTCCGGCAACACGGCGTGCGCCGCAGCGCCCGCAAGATTCGCGCGCGGCATCGCGGTGAGCACCGTCACGCGGTGGCCACGCGCGATAAGTCCCTCCGCGAGCTCGCGGAGCATAATGGAGATCGAACGAATCTCCGGCGGATACGCGATGGTAATGAGGAGGATGTGCATGGAGCAACAATCGCTACGGCGTCGGTACTGCTCCGGCAACACGTGCGAACACCCCGAGCAGACCGCGGGCAGTTTGCTCCCATGTGAAATGCTGCGCACGCACGCGACCCGCGACCACAAGACGAGCGCGAAGCGCGGCGTCATCAAGGAGCCGCGAGATCGTCCGTGCAATCTGTGCGGGAGCGCGGGGATCGAAATACACTGCGGCGTCGCCGCAGATCTCCGGCATTGGCGGCGTTGCCGACACCGCGATCGGGACGCCACACGCCATGGCCTCGAGAAGCGTATGCGGACACGACTCGAGCATGGATGGAAACACGAAGACGCACGCTCGCCGCATGCGTGCGTGGAGATCGTCCTGCGGGAGGAGGCCGAGCATTCGGATGCGGCCTCCGATGCCGAGTGCCACGGCGCGACGCTGCACTGCGGCGAAGTACGTACGATCGTGAATACCACCCGCGAAATGCAGTTCCGGCACATCCGATCGCTCGCGACAGAGTATCGCGTACGCTTCGAGGAGTGTGAGTTGGTTTGCGTACGCCACAAACTTGGAAGCGGTGAGGAGCACATTGACCGGGATTGCTTCGTCGCCGACTCCTCGCAATGACACCGCGGGCGTTCCATTGTACACGACCGTCACCTTCCGCTCCGCGTCGGGAAAACGCTCCACCACCGCATCGCGGACGGCCGCGGATACCGCGATGATCCCCGTGGCCGCGCGGAGGGATCGCTTCGTGAGTTCCCACTTCACGCGGGACGCGGTATCGAGCATCGGCGCATTGGCGAACGCGCGGTACCGGAACGGCTCCATGTTGCGGATCGCGATGACCTGCGGGCATGGCGCGCGAAAAATCGTAATGTTCTTGGCGGTGTACACGATGTCCGCGCGCATACGCGCGAGCTCCCGTGGGAGTGCGTGCTGCTCAAACCGAAATCGATCGAGTGCGCTCGTCCGCTCGCCGAGCACTGCGTGGTAGGTGATGTTTGGTGCACAAACCTCCTCCATGATGCGATGGCCGCGCGGCACGAAGCAGTGGAACTCGTGCTCCGGTGCCGCAGTGGCGAGCGCGGGAAGGAGGTGACGGAAGTATGTCGCACCACCGTACCCGATCCCCGAGAGGAGTGTAAGCGCAATACGCATACTACAGATTGCGATCCGCCCACCGCATGAGCGCAATCGGTGCCCACGCACGAGCCCAAGTAACGCTCCCACGGTGCGCGAGGAAGTCCTGCCAGAGCTGCACACACGCGCCGCGATGGACCCCGAGCGCATTGTCCGCCGGGAACCCCGCAAGCGTCTCCTCCGCAAACGGCCGAAGCCGCCCACGCAGCCATGTCTCCCACGGGAATGTAAACCCCATCTTCTTCCGATCGTACACTGCGCGCGGGAGCATGTCGCGCACTGCGTCCAGCAGCAGTGCCTTGGGCCACGCGCCATGCTGCGATGCCGTGGTGGGAACGCGGAGCACGGTCTCCACGAGGTGGTGATCGAGGTAGGGCACGCGCACCTCGAGGCCGTGCGCCATGCTCATGACATCGCCGTCGCGCAGAAGCGTGTTTGCAAGATAACCGAAAAACTCAAGCACGCTCGTCGCATGGTACGGATCGCGACCGATGAGATCCGACGCATACCATGGCGTGACGCCGACCGCCGTGCGCCACTCCGGCTGCAGGAGCGCGCGCACCTGTGCGTGAAAGAGCTGACGCGTGATAGCGTAGCACGCCGCCGCACCCCGTTCTGCGGTGAGGTACGCGGCCATTTTCGCGCGCGCAGGATGCGCTGCGGCACGGGCGAGCAACCCCGCTGCGAGTGCTGTCCGCACTGCGCGCGGGAGCATCGCTACATACCGCTCGTGCGCGAGCATGCGCGGGAGCCGCCGAAACGTCTCGTAGCCGCCGAACACCTCATCGCCGCCCTGGCCGGACAGCACCGTCTTCATGCCGGCATTGCGTGCCGCGCGCGCGATGATGAAGACATTCGTCCCGTCAATCGTCGGCTGGTCTTGCGCCGCGAGCGACGCGGGGAGATCGCGTGCGAGATCCGCATCCGTGACGAGGAGCTCACGGTGCGCGCCACAAAACCGCTCCCCCACCGTCCTTGCAATCGCGCCCTCGGCATACGCGCGCTCCGCAAACGTGACGGTGAACGCGGTGAGCGCCTCCCCAACCCCGGCGCGATGCGCGAGGGCAGCGAGCGCGCTCGAGTCCACGCCGCCAGAGAGAAAGAGACCCACGGGGACGTCCGCGACAAGATGCCGCTCAAGCGCGGCGCGGAGCGCGACGGCAACATCATCGGCACTCGCGGGCGAGGCATCGGGCGCGGGCGGCGCCCAGTATCGCTCTATCACTGCTGTCCCGCGCTGTGCATCAAAGCAAAGTCGGTGGCCCGGAAGGAGCTGCGAGACGCCGACGATTATGGATACGGGCGCTTGCACCGCGCCAAATGCAAAGAATGACGCCACCGCATCGCGATTGACCACACGAGGCACGAGGCCGCTTGTGAGGAGCGCCCGCACTTCGGACGCGAACGCGAAGCGCCGTCCATCGCACCACCAGTACACCGGCTTGATGCCAAACCGATCCGTCGCGAGCAGCAGCGTCCGCGCGGACGCATCCCAGAGCCCGAACGCGAACATGCCATCGAATCGCTCAACGCACGCTGCGCCCCACTGCGCGTACGCGGCGAGGAGCACCTCCGTGTCGCTCTGCGAATGAAACGAGCGACCGCAATGTTCCAACTCCGCGCGAAGCGCACGATAATTGTAGAGCTCACCGTTGAATGTCACCCAGTTCCCCGCGGCATCACGCATGGGCTGTCGCCCTGCCGGGGAAAGGTCAATGATGGCGAGCCGCGTATGCACGAGCCCCACGCCGTCGCCCACCACATCTGCGCCCGCGCCATCCGGTCCACGGTGCGCAAGAGCACCCGCGAACGCCGAGAGGCGTGCAGGCGTGACATCGTCGCGAGTACCAATGATCCCTGCAATACCGCACATAGCGCGCTGCGCGCGAATCTCACATTACACATCTCACCGGGGGCGAGTCCCGCGACCGATAATGCCATTCAGTCCCTTCTCCACCACGACATCCACAAACCCGGCGTCCGCAAACCACTGTCGGACGGCTGCGAGCGTCTGGGGATGATCGTGCTGCGGACTGAGCATGTCGAACGTATCGAGTATTGCCCACTCACGCGCGATGTCCGCCGTGAAGCCAAGGTGGCCGTACTCGGCGATGGGCACCAGCCGTGCGCCCGCGCGACCGACTATGCGCCGCGCCGTACGCGCAACGGGCAACAACGCCGGAACCGCTCGTGCAATCACGCGGTAGAGCACCGCAGGCGGAAGCCGCTTCGTCAACGGCCGCAGGACGTACTTCCACTGGAGGAGTGCGAGGAGGTCGCGTCGGTACACATCTACTGCGAGCGCTCCGCCTGGCCGTACCTGCGCGGCAAGCGCATGGAATGCAGCGGCGGGATCCGGCGTGTGCTGGAGCACACCGAGGCACAGGACACGATCGAACTGGCCCGGTGCGAACGGAATATCGGTGATGCTCGCTTGGAAGATGCGGACATTCGGCAAGTTCCCATGGTTCGCGGCATTCGCCTCGACGGCCTGCGAGAGATCAAAGCTGGAGACCGCTGCCCCACTCCCCGCGAGCACGGCGGTAAACCGCCCTGCACCGCACCCGGCCTCGAGCACCCGCTCACCCTCCATGCGCGCTGGCCACCCCGTCACGCTGAAGAGCCGGTCGTACGAAATCGGCTGTCCGGTCGTGACGTCCAGCTGTGCACGCGCATGTCGCATCCACTGCAACCCGAACGACGATGCATAGTGCTCGTCGGCGACGAACCGCGGGAGTCCGCGGACCATGCGCGGCTCACGGTCGAAAGCGATAGAGTGCATACGAACTCTGTGCCGCGATGCGTTCCCAGTGCACACGATCCTGCCGCACGATATCGAGCATCGCCGCGTCCACATAGGCGGGACTGTCCGACTGGAGATCGTGATTGGTGTCATCGAGCAGCACGAACGCTGCACGAGCAGTGCCATCAACGCTCTCGAGCTGCGGGTACGCCATGGCGCCACCTCCATGCGCGAGCCGAGGCATGAGGTACTGCTGCGTGGAAACGATTGCATCGCGCGGAATCACCGCGATGACCGCCGCGAGTGCGTCCTGATCCGCATCCGTATGGTACGCCGACCAGTGGAACGACTGCGTACGGAATGGTGCCGGACGAAACCTGGTGTCCCAGAACTGGAGCGCGAGAGGCGATGGCCCAAAAAACACCTGTGCGCCCAACATACCGACGATCACGGCTACCATGATCGCGCCGCGCGCGTGTATCACTGTGTCCGCACCGTACGCACCCCGCGCGCGGTGCTCCGCAATCACTATCACCCGCGGCCATGCGCAGACGAACGCCCAGAAGATGAATGGGATCGCGGGCGAGAGGTAGTAGAGGAAATACGATGAGTGCGTACGTGATGCGGAGAGGAGCGCAATGGCAACCGACGGAAGCGTCGGGAGCAACGCCGCTGGCGCGAGGAGCGGGATGCCGAGGAGCGGCACCCCATACATGACGAGATTTGCGAGCTTCTCCGGGTGCAGGGCAATGGCCATCGCACGCAGGGGGTGCGTCACCATCCCGATGAGCACCGCGAGCGGCGTGCGCCCGAGTGCGCCGAACGCGCCGAGTGCGACGTGTTCGTACGAGCCGCTCCGAAACATCGGCATGAGGACGCTCGTGATGATCCCGAATGCACCAAACCCCCCGAGCGCGAGCACGATGCCGTGGCGATAGTGACGCTGCACGAGGAGGAGCACGCCGAACATGCCTACCGTGAGCCCCACCTCTTCCCGCACGAGCACCGCGAGCACGGCGAAGAGGTACACGAGCGTCATCCGCCGACGCTCCCACGCGTAGAGCATCCAGCACAGCGCCGGGATACTGAGCCGGAGCATTTCAAATTCGTAGAGCGTCGTGTACTGGAACGTCGGATACCACAGGAAGAGTGCCGCGATCAGCAGTGCGAACCGCCCATCACCCGTGCGGTGCTTCGCGAGGAGTGCGAGCGGCACTGCCGCCGATGCCATGAGTAACACGTTCACCACGAGGAGCATCTCCGCACGCGGCACGAGTGCGAACGGCACTGCGAGAGCATACACGAGTGGCACGAAGTGCACGGAAAAATAGTGCGCGGTGCCCGACACGATGAACGCCTGGTTCATGACCGTCGGGACACCGGTCTCCACGATGCTCCGGAACAGGCGCAGCCAATGTGCGAGGTCCACATACATGTGGAGCGACGCGTACTTCAGGAGCTGCGCGATCACGAGGAAGACCGGCACGACGGCGATTGCGCCCACGAGGAACCCCCGCGACACGGTCCGTCCGCTCCGCACAGCGAACGCGAACGCGCATGCAGCTGCGAGTGCCGACACTGCGATGCCGACGCCATACTGCGCGATGAGTGCTGCGCTGATCATACGTTCACCGCGCTGTGCGTGGGATGCATACGCATCGCTCACGTCACGCGCGGGCGCGTGCCGTGTTCCGCATCGCAGCGACCTGCTCCGCTGTGGGCTCTGGCAACCCGTCCTCGCCGTACGACCGTCCCACCCAGTAGTGCGAGAGCTCGGGCGCGTGCATGTGAAAACCCGGGCCGGAACCATCGTCCGTCTCGTCGAGCCGGCGCAGGAGATCGGCAACGATGCGGTCGGAGGCCTTGCCGTCGCCCATCGGGTTTTGCCACGTCGTACCGTAGAGTGCCTCGAACTTTGCGTAGAGGACGTCGAAGTCGTAGTCCGCAGCGCGGTCGGGATCGAACTTCACGCTCGAGCCCACGTCGTACGTCTGCGGACGCTCGGTCGCCTTGCGCATCTGGAGCGACGGCACCTGGAGGACACACGTCTCCTCGACGACCGTCCCCGAGTCCGTGATGACACCGCGGGAGTTCACCATGAGCGCGACGAGCTCGACGTAGCCGATCGGGTCCACCATGATGACATTCGGCGGGAGCGTCATCCCGTACTCCTTGATCACTTTCTGTGTTCGGTAGCTCGCGGCGAAGTACACCTTCCGGTTCGTGTGGCCGATGAGCCGCACGATGGCCTCGAACGACGCGCGGATGTGCACGTTCTCGCGTCGGTGGCACGTCATGACGTAGTACTCCCCCTTCGTGATACCACGCTCGGCGAAGAATGCCGGCGACGCGAGCTGTTCGAACTGCTCCTTCCGGTCGTAGTAGTACGTCTGCAAAATCTCGACGATGGGGTTGCCGTGCGTGACGACGATGCCCTTCTGGTTGAGGCCGCCCACCATGCCCTGGAGTTTGTACTCCGGGAAGTACGTGTAGATGACATCGGACATGTGGTCAATGAGACGGCGGTACTTATCCTCCGGCATACGCCAGTCGTACGAGTGCCAGCATCCCTCAAAGTGGATAACGGGAATGTTGAGCTGCCCGCACGCGATGCACCCCACGACCGTATTCGTGTCGCCGAGGAACATGACCGCATCGGGTTTGATCTCCACGAGCACCGGCGCGAGCTTCTGGATCATTGCGCCCGCGATCGCCGCGTCGCTGTCACCCGACACGCCGAGCTCCAGGTCCGGCTTCGCGACGTCGAGCTCGCGGAAGAATACGTCTTTGAGGTTGTCCGAGTAGTGCTGCCCGGACCAGATGAACGTGATCCGGTGCTTCTGCTGCGCACGGAGCTTGTTCAGCACGAGCGATGCGCGGATGACATCCGGTCGAATGCCGAGGACGATAGCCAAATGTGCCATACCTTGCATTGCGTCATTTCGAGCGAAATGAGAAATCTCACACGCCCCACTCCAGGAGATCCTTGCTCCCATTGCACCGCGGGGGGGTGACGCGGTCAAGCGAAATGGAAAAGCACCCCACCGAAGTTCGGTGGGGTGCTCGTTGGTGCTACAGCGTCGCGGCGCGGAGGTAGTGCTGTGCGGGGTAGACGTAGCGGTAGGGGTGCTCCGCGAGGTGCTCGCGCGTGCGCTGCTCGATCACGCTGAGCTCGTCGGCGGTTCGGAGGTTCGCGAGGCGAAGGCCGGCGAGGAAGCCGAGGAAGCCGTCGGGATTCCACCGCGTGATAGGATGCTCGCGGAGGAACTCCTCGATACCGTGCTCGTCGGTCGCGGACAACTCGATGAGGTCATGATGGACGTGGGCGCGCACCCGCTCCACATCCGCAGCGTTGAGCTCCACGGCGTACGTCACCGTGAGGACGTTCTGGACCGCCTCGTGGACCATGCCCGTGAGCGTGAACGCTCCGTCGGGGACATCCACGCCGAGCTTCTGCTCTGCGACGCGCGCGATGATGTCATCCGGGAACATCCCGGGCGCGACCGATGCACCAAAAATGTGGACGTTCCCCGCCATCTCCGTCACACCGCTGCGTCGCTGGAGGTAGCACATCCCGCGCTCGCCGAACGGCGCGACCGCAACCGCGAGCGGGCGGATGGGGTTTTTCGCAGGATCATCACGGTGCAGGTGCGACGCCGCGAGGTAGGTGAAGTAGTCCGTTCGCTCGGTGAAGAGCACAATGTTTTGATGCTCGCTCGTCCACCGCACGATGTTCGCGAGCGGCCCGTTGAACGGCACCGGTACTCCCGTGGCCCTCATGCGCACCACACCCTGTGCGATGCGCTCGGCGTACGCGGACACCTCCTCGGTCACCGGCGTCCTGCGGTCTACCTCGTGCACACACACCGCGTGCAACGGCGTCGTCGACGTGATGAGCGTCTTCGCCGGCGCGCGTGGAACAACGAATGGCTCTTCCAACTCCCACCTCCTCGGTTGATGTTCGTGCTGCAAGGAACTGCAATCTTTCCGGAGCGTACCACGCATCGACATGCGGGTCAAGGACCACCCGCTTGACACCACAGCAAACGTGTGCGACAGTCGTAGAAGTTCGCAGTGCCCTTTCCACAACTCACGAAGGAGGTATCCCGTGTCAGAACGACCACCCCTCGACGCACTCGATGTCTACCGCGCGACGTGCATGCTGCTGTCCGATCAGCCCAAAGCACCCGTCGACGCACTCCTCTTCCACGCAAAGGCCAACGGGGATCAGCGTGGACTCATCGAGTTCGTTGCGAGCGAGCAACGCCGCGGCCTCGCGCAGTACATCGCCATCAACGGCTCTGCGGGAGAGGCCCTGGGCGGAACAACGCCGGGCGAGGCCTGGCCTGGCGCAGTGGAGTACACGAACCAGCTCTGTTTCCTCGGCGTACCACCGGAAGCGATCATCTGCACGCGCCCGGCCTTCCACACGCGCGACGAGAACGACGCGTTCCTCGCGCTCGCCCGTGAACGCTCCTGGAGACGCGTCGCCATCGTCACCCACCCGCACCAAATCCTCCGCGCGTTCCTCGGCATGGTGCGTGCGATGGGCGACGCCCCGCTCGTGGTCTACGCGCAAACACCGCCACACACGAACTGGAGCATCGTCGTCTTTGGCTCCCAGGGAGCCGAAGCCATGACACGCCGCGAGCACATCCACGCCGAGTTCAAGCGTATCGCCGCGTACCAAGCCAAAGGCGACCTCGCCGAGTTCTGGCAGCTCCACGAGTACCTGGGCGAGCGCGCCCACATGGAACGGAGTGCACGATGAGCACGAACGCGATCACCGTTGTTCTCTTCGATGTCGGCGGGGTCATCATCCGAGCGGCGCACAGGATCACGGAGGTGATTCTGGAGGACCTCGGCATCACACCGGAGGGAGCACGGCGTTTCTTCGCCAACGAGCACTACGCGGCATTCTCACGGGGCGAGATCAGCGTGATGCAGTTCCACGAAAACATCGTGAAATTCCACATCACGCCTGCGGACTACGATACCCTGCCACGCTTGGACTACCAGACGGTACGACAAGCGCACGATGCGCACCTCTACGGTATCAACGAGGCGATCCTGTCGAGGATGGAAGCGCTCACCGCGGCGAACATCTCTGTCCACGCCATCACGGACACAAACCCGTGGCAGACCAGGCGTGAGTGCGCGCTCATCGATCTGCAGCGCCACGTCGGTCTCGTGTTCCGATCGCACGAGCTCCACGGGCTCAAACGCGAACGCGGCATGCTCGAGCACGTCCTCGAACAACTCGGCGAAGACCCCGCGCGGGTCCTCCTCGTGGATGCCGACCTCGTGAACATCGCCCGCGCAGACCGCCTCGGCATGCAGATCCACCACTACACCAACGTGCGCACGCTTGATCGAGCCCTCGCCACGTACGTCCTCCTCCGCTGACCACCACACCCCTCTCCGCACCTGCGGCGAGGGGTGTTCTCTCGTTGACAGAGGATACGGTCCGCGCTACGGTACGCGCATCCTTCACAACGCACGGAGTTCCCCCATGCGCACATCACGCAATCTCTGGCTCCTCGGGATGAGCTTCCTCCTCATCTTCTTTGGCTTTGATGGATTCCAACAGTACATCACGATGTACCTCCGATCCCTGGGCACCGCGCACATCGGATTCCTCTCGCTCCTCCTCGTCTACGTCGCGTTCATGGTGGGGAGCTTGCCGGCCGCGAGTATCGTCGCGCGCTTCGGCGCGAAGCGGTGTATGGTTGCCGCCGTCGGCCCCTACGCGCTCTACGGATTCTCGCTCCTCACGGAATCCCCCGCGGCGATCCTCGGGGCGTCCATTGTGCTCGGCGCAGCCGCTGCAGTGCTCTGGGTCGCGCAGAGCGCGTACCTCGTCCGCGCGAGCAGCACAGCGACGTACGGCGCGGATGCCGGACGCTTTGCGACGATGTTCTCCGTCGGTGCGGCGAGTGGCATCTTGATCCTGGGGATCCTCCTCCCGCACGCCGGGTACCGCATCGGCCTTGCCACGTTCGCGACGGTACCGCTCCTCGCGCTCATCCTCCTCACGCGGCTGGACGACCTGCGCGGCGATGTCCAACGACGGAACTGGAACGCAGCGTTCCGGATGCTCCACAGCCCGAGCGCGCTCCGTATCGCGATGATCTGGTTCCCATTCAACTGCATCCAGGGATTCGTACTCGGCGTGGTACCGCTGCGTATCCAGGACGTGTTTGGCACGACGCTCGCCGTCGGCACGCTCGTTGGACTCTTCTACCTCACCCCCATCGTCACCGCATACGCGCTCGGCGCGCTCTCCGACCGCATCGGTCGTCGCGGGCTGACGCTCGTCACGTTCCCGCTCGGCATCGCGGGCATTGGTCTCCTCGCCATCGCCACGTCCCCCGTGCTCCTCGTGATCGCCATCACCATCCTCGCGCTCAACTTTGGACTCGCCCGAACCCTCACATTCGCGCTCGTCGGTGACGTGACGACCGATGCAACGCTCGATGCGTTCTCCGCACTCACGTGGTTCGTCCAATCCGTAGCACTCACCATCGCGTTCGCGCTGCCGCTCATACTCAACGGTGATGCACTCTTCCTCACCGCTGCGGCACTCATCGCCGCCACATACGTGGGCTACCACCCCATCCGACGAACGCCACACGCAGACATCCGCCGCCGCATCGCGGAAGATACCGCCCGCTAACACACCACACCCCATCGCATGACGCGGTGGGGTGTTCTCAAACCGTTTTTTACAGCGATGTCCGCGTTTCGACGCATGCACGGAGTACAGCGCGAACGTCCTGACGAGGCAGAGCACCCCCACGCGATACGAGGACGCGCGTGACGGGTTGTGCGTGCGAGACGGGTGTGATCGTCAACCGCTTCCCGAGCGCATCGCGCATGGCGCAGACGAGATCGTATTTTGTGACCGGTTCATTCGGGGTGAAGTGGAACACGGGACCTGCTGCGCGGAGCGTAGCAAACCGGCCGTCCGCGATAATTGACGTGCAGAGCTCCGCGAACTGGCGCGTCGTTGCGCCGTGCCAGAGGTGATTCGTGTAGCCCGAGATCGTCGCGCCGTCCGGTTGCTGCGCCACCCACTCCCAGAGTCCCTCGCGCTTCAGGGGCGACGGGCCGATGATGGAGCAGCGGATGTTGAGGACGTTTGGTGCGCGGGACTCGCCGAGAATTTTCGTGCGACCGTAGGTGTCGGTTGCGTCGGGCGTGTCCGATTCGGCGTATAGCTCCGTGCGATTGCCGGAGAACACGCCGTCCGTGGACATGTGGATGACCTTCGCGCCATGCGCGGCCGCCGCGGCAGCGAGCGCGTGCGGGAACGCGGCGTTTACCACGATCGCACGGGCGACAGATGCGGGGTCGGCATCGTTGATGTGCCGCGCGGTGATGCCGATGCAGTTGATGATGGAGTCCGGGCTCCACCCCCCCTCAAGATGAGGGGGGGGATAGGAGAGGAGGCATCGCATGCATCGCGTCCGACACTGCGCACGTCGAATCGTTCATCTGATCCCAAGACATGCTCGACCATGTGGCCGAGCATGCCGGTGTTGCCGAGAACAAGAATGCGATGCTGCATGGAGAGGGGGAGGATCAGAAAGAGGCATCACTCCAAAATCTCTTTTCCGATGACGCGCACCTCCGGGAGCGGGACGATGAACTTGCCGCCGGCGCGCAGGTAGTCGGCGCGCTTCGCGCAGACCTCCTTCGCGAAGCTCCAGGCGAAGAGGAGCGCGTAGTCGGGAAACTTCCCCTCCTGCGTCTTCTCCCAGGGATGGATGGCGACGTGCGTGCCGGGGGTGGCGTAGCCGTGCTTCGCGGGTGCATCGTCCACAACGTAATCGAGGTACTGCTCGCCGATGCCGCAGTAGTTCATGATCGTCGTACCGCGACCGGACGCGCCGTAGCCGATGATCGTCTTGCCCTTGGCCTTGAGTCCATCAAGGAGCGCGAGGAGGTCGGTGCGGGTTTTCTCCACCTTCGCGCCGTAGCCCTGGAACGTCTCGAGCGTCCCAAACCCGCGCTCGGCCTCGTACTGCTCCATCGCGCGGAGGGATTCCGTTCTGGGCCGTGGAGCGCCCGCAACATTCCGCGCGTAGAAACGTACTGCGCCAGAACGGACGCCGGGGGTGAAGTACGTGTCGAAAATCTCCATATCGAACTGCGCGAGGAAGTGCTGGAGTGCGGAGAGCGAGTAGTACGAACAGTGCTCGTGGTAGATCATGTCGTACTGCATCTCGTCCATGAGCGTCCCGAGGTAGTAGACCTCGAAAACGAGCACGCCGTCCGGTTTGAGGATCTCCTGGACACCACGGAGCACGCTGCGCATGTCATCAATATGCGCGAATGAGTAGCTCGTCGTGATCGCATCGAACTGTCCATGCTCGGCGCGCACGCGCTTCGCGGTCTCCTCGTTGAAGAAGTCGTCGTAGATTGTGAAACCATCCTGAGCGACGGAAGCAACGACGTTCGACGCGGGGTCCATGCCCACGGCCGTCACGCCGAGCTGCGCGAATGGCCGGAGCATGACGCCATCGTTGCACCCGATCTCAAAGACGCTCGCATCCGACTTCCCTGCGAGGAACCGATCGACCACGTCCTGCGCGAACGCCGCGCAGTGCGTCACGAGCGTCTGGATTTTTGAGGAAAAGTAGAAGTAGTGCTCGCGGAAAAGCTTCTCGCCGGATACCGCGTTTGGCACCTGGACGAGCGTACAATCCGTGCAGACCTTGAGGTCAAGCGGGTAGTACTCCTCATCGGCAAACTGTTCGGCTTTGAGGAACCCGCCCGCGAGTGGGACGTTTCCAAAATCGAGAATCGTGTGGAGATTCGTTCCACCGCAGAACCGACAGTCACGGTGTGCAATGAACGTACCGATCTTCTGCTGCGCTTTCGTGGTGGTGAGCGACATAAAAAATCGTTTACTGTCTCGCACGCAACGCGTGACCGAGGTATTGTTTCCAGGTTTTCAAACCGTACGAAAGGTGCGACGATCCTTCACCGCGACCACGGCTCGTGAGCGTATATGGTACTTCAGAGAATGTCGCACCAAGACGCTTGGCCTGCGTCAATTCCTCCAAGATCATAGCAAAACCATCTTCGGTGAATACCATCTGCCGCAGGAGTGTCGTGTGCACCGCGCGGAAGCCGTTGGTGATGTCACGGATCGGCAAGCCATAGCACTGTCGCGCTACGCTATTTCCGATTCGCGAAAACGTTCGATGTATGAACGGAACACCCGCTACTGCACCCCCTACCGTATACCGCGAGGCCTTGATGTACTGTACCCCCTCGCTCATACGCTTATAGAATAGCGTCAAGTATTTTGGATGATTCGTCAAATCGCTATCCATGAAGAGCACGTAGTCAAATGCGCCGTCGATCGCGTGGCGGATACCCGTCCGCAACGCCGCGCCGTACCCGCGATTCGTGTCATGATGGCACACCGCGAGCCGCGCGTCCGCAAGCTCCACGGCGAGATCCGCGAGGATGCGTGGTGTCGCATCACGCGAACCGTCATTCACGATGCAGAGCGACGTCGCGTGGGGTAGCGCATCGAGGTACGGCAGCACCGTCCGTACGCACTGCTCCGCCACCGCTTCCTCGTTGTGCATGGGGATGATGATGCAGACACGCATACGCTACAATAATACTCCATGCAGCACTCCCGATCCACAATCGAAAGAATAGTGCTCGTCCTCCTGGCCGCCCCGCTCGCCATTCCCCTCAGCCAGGCAACGGCGATGCTCGCACAACACGCGTGGGGCGCATCGGGACTCTGGACAGTAACGGCAACCCCCTTTGGCCGGACGCTCCTGTTTCAGGCGTGCGTCTGGCTTGCCATCGCCGCGTACGGGATCCTCGTGATACACGATGCCCATCACGCACCGTTCTGGACGCGAACGCACACATGGTTTGCCGCGCTCTTTGCGATCCTCACCTGCACGGCGATGGCTGGGGCGGACGTCCGCTTCAGCATTTTCAGCGACACCGAGCGAACGGATGGCCTCCTCTTCCTCACACATGTCGGCATGTACGCGCTGCTCCTCACATGGATGATCCGCGACCACACGCGCGTCACGCGGTTTCTCCACATGACGATGACGCTCGGCCTCGCGACGATCGCCGTGCTCACACTCGACGCGCTCCTGCAGCACCTTCCATTTTTCGCATCGGCCACGTGGCGACTCCAGGGCACCGCACTGCTCGGAAACGCCAATTTCTTCGCACATTACCTCCTCTTCACACTCGTGTGCCACGTGCACGCGATGCTGGAGCATCGCTCCGCTGCGGAGAGGAGGCGGTGGGCCATTGCCATGGTGTTTCTAGGGTATCTTGCGCTCGTGGCATCGTCTACCGCGCTCCTGTTGGGCACCGCGCTGCTGCTCACGGTGGGCTGGCTCACACACCGGCGCTGGACGTATGGAGCACTCCTTGTTGGAGGCCTCCTCGCTCTCGCCATCGTTGCCGCGCGCCACGACGCGCTCGCTGGACCGTATCGGTCACTTGCGGATTCTGCAGCCATCCGCTGGCACATTTGGTCGAGCGGCACTACCACCGCACTCGCCAACCACCCGGTGCTCGGGTATGGCTGGGGAAATCTCGACCTCCTCTGGAACGACGCAACAACGGACGTCTTCGCGACCGCGTACGACATCCACGGGCAGTTCCGATATGACCGCATGCACGCGGTGGTGCTGGAGATACTCGCGACTGCCGGCATCGCCGGCGCGCTCATCGGCATCATCGCGTACGGACGTCTCCTCGTCATCACGGTACAGTGCTGGCAGCACACCCGAGCCACCGCGTGGCAATTCTGGATCCTCGCACTCACCACCGCGTTTGCATACCTCGCTGGCAACTTCGATACGCTCATGAGCTACGCGATCGGCAGCGTACTCCTCGCGGGATGGGTGGTGCACGCCGCCAAACCGCACCACGCCGTACCATTGCCACGGACACTGCCTGTACGCCGTGCACTGGCCGGCACACTTGCCATCGGCGCGGTGCTCGTCGGCTCCATGATTGCTATCCAGCCACTCCGCGCCACGGTATACCGCATGCGCGCCGAGCTTGCGATCGACGCCGGACCGCGCCCTGCACACCTCACAGCGGCACGCGCATCACTCAAGCGTGCCTCTGCACTACCACATCCGTATGACATGCTCCGACGCGACCTCCTCGATACTTCTGTACGTCTCGCACAGCTCCCGCTGGATGATGCAACGCGTGACGCACTCTACCGCGATACCCGCGCACTCGCCGATACGCTCATCGCGCACCACCCACGAAACTCGTACCTCTATCATCGGGCCGCCTGGATGCACGGCCACTTTGGGGATCGCGAGGCGGAGGCCACATCACTCCGCGATGCCGTCGCGCGTGCACCGATGAACGGCGCGCTACGCTTCCAGCTGGCACTCCTCGAGGTACGTCGCGGCAATCGCGATGCTGCGCGCGCCATCTTTGAGGACTTCGCCGCCGAGGGCATCGCACCACACGCGACACCGTTCTACCTCGGCCTCCTCACGCTCTGGGACGGCGCCGTGGTGGATGGTCGCCGACAAGTGACGCGTGCGATTGCCACCTACACGCCGTCCGGCATCGAGTGGCAGATGCTCTCCGCCGCACAGCACGAGACCGGTGCCAGTGACGACGCCATCATCGCATGGTACCAGCGACTCGCGGGCTACGCGGCGCACGCCGCTGGCGTACGCGCAGAGCGGGAACGCGTGGAAGCGATCCGCAATGCACACGCACCCCCCTGATGGGGGGTGCGTGTGCTGATCTCCTGCGGACAGCCCCTAGAACCATGGAAGGCCGACGCGGTGCGCGAGGCCCCGAACGAGGAGCCATGCATACCCCGGACCCTCACGGAGGAGCGAGAAACTGCTCGTGGCACGCGCCGGCTTCGCAACCGACGGAACATGCGCGACGCGACCACGTGCGAGAAGGGCTTTGAGCGTAATCTCGGGGCAGATGGCGTACCCATTCTGTGTGAGACCGATGGCGACGACGAACACCCGATCGAACATCTTGTACCCGTACGTCGAATCCGTGATGACGTGACCGAGCACCCAACGAACGAGCACCCGGTAGACGCGCTGGTACATGCGGAACCTCCACGGCAACCGTGTGGCATGCTCCGGCGTGGCGAACCGCGTCGCCTGTGCAACCTGTGCACCACCGCGGAGCTCCTTGAGCATCTTGGGGAGCGCCGTGAGATCATCGTCACCGTACGGCGACACGATGGCAGCGTAGCGGCTCGTCGAGTACGCGATCCCGAACCGCGCGAGCGCCCCGAACCGCCGCGCAGACCCGAACCGCTCGAGTGCGCGAAGCTGCATCCACGGGTACCGCTCCTCGCCGTACCGCACGAGCGCCGCGAGGCGGTCCGACGGATCACTCGCAACAACGATGACGTCCATGTCACCGGGGTTCGTCAGGAGAAACTCCGACAGCTCGTCGAGGAACGCCGGAACGACATCCGTCGTCTGTGTGCATGGGATGATGATGGAGAGCTCGTTCATACAACGCTGCACGATGCGCACGGTCATGCGCGCACCGCCAACCGCACACCGCCGAACGGCGTTTCATATTCCGCGAGGAACGGCTTCAGGTGCTGGTAGTTTGAGAACCGCGAGACGTACGAATTCTTCACCCGCCCACCCGCGAGGAGTGCCGCGAGCTCCGCCACGCCGTCATCAATCGTCCGCGTTGGTGCAAACCCAAGGTCGTGATGCGCTCGCTCGCTCGTCGCGCGGTAGTTCCGATTGTCCTGCGTCAT